>JBAVLA010000112.1:0-4666 GCA_049688595.1 Candidatus Nanopelagicales bacterium
CGCCGGGCACGATCCGGCGCTGGGCAGCCCGGCTGCGGCGATCGGCTCGGCGATGGCCCAGCTGACTGAGGTGGCCGCCGACCTGGCCTCGTACGCCGAGGACGTCGACGCCGATCCCCGACGGCTCGGTGCCGTGCAGGAGCGGCAGGCTGCCATGGCCAAGCTGACCCGCAAGTACGGCGCGGACGTGGACGAGGTCCTCGCCTGGTCTCGGGAGGCGGCCGCCCGGGTCGCCCAGCTGTCGTCCGCCGACTATCGGATCGAGGCGCTCTCAGCGCAGATCGCCGAGTTGCGTACCGAGCTGGCGCAAGCCGTGGGCCGGCTCCGGGGACTGCGGATCGCGGCGGCCGACCGTTTCGCCGAGCACGTCGGCCAGGAGCTAGCGGCGCTGGCGATGCCGCGGGCGCGGGTGGCGTTCGAGGTCGGGAGTGTGCCTGACCCTGCTGGGTTGGTCGTCCCGGGGATCGACGGCCCCGTGGCGGTTCGGGCGACCGGGGTCGATGACGTCACCCTGATGCTGGCGGCCAATCCGGGCGCCCCGATGCGGTCGATCGCGCAGGCGGCCTCCGGCGGCGAGCTGTCCCGGGTGATGCTGGCCGTGCAGGTCGTCCTCGCGGGGGCTGACCCGGTGCCGACGATGGTCTTCGACGAGGTGGACGCCGGCGTGGGCGGGGCGGCTGCGATCGAGCTGGGCAGGCGGCTGCAACGGCTAGGCGTGAGCACGCAGGTCATCGTCGTCACGCACCTGGCGCAGGTCGCGGCCTTCGCCGACCGGCAGCTCGTGGTCACGAAGGACTCGGGGGGTGCGGTGACCGTGTCGTCGGTGCAGGAGGTCGACGGCGAGCCCCGGGTCCGGGAGCTGGCTCGGATGATGGCCGGGATCGCCGACTCCGGGGCAGCGGCCGCCCACGCCGCGGAACTCCTGGACCTCGCGCGTCGGGAGGCCGGCGACACCCCTCGCGCAGCACAGGATCAGCTGCCCCTTCCTGCGGCGGCGCCAGAAGCCAGCGACGGTCCAGGTCTGGCGCAAGCCTGACACGTCGCCGCCGCGAGTCGGGGGAGGAACTGGGTGGGACGCTGACCCCGGGCGATAGTCTGGTGGCCCATGGGTGCGCCTGCGACGACCAAGCATGTGTTCGTGACCGGAGGCGTCGCCTCCTCTCTGGGGAAGGGCCTGACGGCATCCTCGCTCGGCAGCCTCCTGAAGGCGCGGGGCCTGCGGGTGACCATGCAGAAGCTCGACCCGTACCTGAACGTCGACCCGGGGACGATGAACCCGTTCCAGCACGGGGAGGTGTTCGTCACCGACGACGGCGCCGAGACGGATCTGGACATCGGCCACTACGAGCGGTTCTTGGACACCGACCTGCACGGCTCGGCCAACGTCACGACCGGACAGGTGTACTCCGCCGTGATCGCCCGTGAGCGGCGCGGCGAGTACCTCGGGGACACCGTGCAGGTCATCCCGCACATCACCAACGAGATCAAGCGCCGCATCCTCGACATGGGTGGGCCGGGGGTCGATGTCGTCATCACCGAGGTCGGTGGCACGGTCGGTGACATCGAGGGGCTGCCCTTCCTGGAGGCGGTGCGCCAGATCCGCCATGAGGTCGGCCGGTCCCACACGTTCTTCCTGCACGTCTCGCTGCTGCCCTACATCGGGCCCTCGGGGGAGCTCAAGACGAAGCCGACGCAGCACTCCGTGGCCGCGCTTCGGTCCATTGGCCTCCAGCCGGACGCGATCGTCCTGCGGGCCGACCGCGCCGTGCCCGAGAGCATCAAGCGCAAGGTCTCGCTGACCTGCGACGTCGACGAGGACGCCGTGGTGGCCGCGGTCGACGCCTCGTCGATCTACGACATCCCGAAGGTGCTGCACAGCGAGGGCCTGGATGCCTACGTCGTGCGCCGCCTCGACCTGCCGTTCCGGGACGTGGACTGGACGGCGTGGGGCGAGCTCCTGCGCCGGGTTCACTGCCCGGCCCACGAGGTGACCGTCGGCCTGGTCGGCAAGTACATCGACCTGCCCGACGCGTACCTGTCGGTGTCCGAGGCACTGCGGGCCGGCGGCTTCGCCAACGAGGCGCGGGTGACCATCCGCTGGGTCGCCTCCGACAGCTGCGCGACTCCGGAGGGGGCGGCCGCGGCGCTGGCCGGGGTCGATGCGATCTGCGTGCCCGGTGGGTTCGGGGTGCGCGGGATCGAGGGAAAGCTCGGCGCGCTGACCTGGGCGCGCCAGGCGCGCACGCCCGCGCTGGGCCTGTGCCTGGGCCTGCAGTGCATGGTCATCGAGGCTGCGCGGAACCTCGCCGGCCTGCCCGAGGCCAACTCGCTGGAGTTCGACGAGGCCACGCCCGACCCGGTCGTGGCGACGATGGCCGACCAGGTCGACGTGGTCTCCGGCGACCGCGACATGGGCGGCACGATGCGGCTGGGCCTGTACCCAGCGGAGCTCCTGCCGGGGAGCATCGTTGCCGAGGCGTACGGGGTCACCTCCGTCGCCGAGCGCCATCGGCACCGCTACGAGGTGAACAATGCCTATCGCGAGCGGCTGGCCGCGGCGGGGCTGGTCTTCTCGGGGATGTCTCCGGACGGCTCGCTCGTGGAGTTCGTGGAGCTGCCCCGCGACGTGCATCCGTACTACGTGGGCACGCAGTCCCACCCGGAGTTCCGCTCCCGGCCGACCCGGGGGCACCCGCTGTTCGTGGCGCTGGTCGCCGCGGCACTGGCCCGAAGGAGCGCTTCGTGACTGACCTGCAACTGGTGGACGAACCCCACCAGTACCCGGTGCTCGCTGAGGACCATCGGTTCACCGGGGCCAAGTGGTCGATCTGGTCGGAGACCGTCGACATCGACGGGCACGTGGTCGTGCGCGACGTCCTGCGGCATCCGGGCGCCGTGGCGGTGGCAGCCGTCGACGACGATGGACGCCTTCTGCTGATCCGGCAGTACCGGCATCCGGTGGGGGCATTCATGTGGGAGATCCCGGCCGGCCTGCTCGACGTCGTCGGCGAGGACCTCGTGGAGTGCGCGAAGCGGGAGCTGCTCGAGGAGGCCGGCGTCACCGCGACCGAGTGGTCGCCGCTGCTGGAGCTGGCGCTGAGCCCCGGCGGCACGAGCGAGCGGATCACGGTGTTCCGGGCCGGGGGGCTGCATGTCGATCCGCATGCCCGCCCCCACACCGGGGAGGCGGAGGAGCGCGAGCTTCCCCAGATGTGGGTCTCGATCCCGGAGGCGGCCGCGCGCTGCCTGGACGGCTCCATCTCGAACGCCACAGCGGTGGCCGCGATCCTGGCGCTGGCGGTGAAGGTGTGAGGGTAGGCGTTCCCACCGAGGTCAAGAACAACGAGTACCGGGTGGCGATCACGCCGTCGGGCGTCCACGAGTTGCGGCTGCACGGCCATGATGTGTGCGTCCAGCGGGGAGCGGGCTCGGGGTCTTCGATCACGGACGCCGAGTATGTCGCGGCCGGGGGCACGATCATGGACACCGCCGACGAGGTGTGGGAAGCCGGGGAGCTGATCCTGAAGGTCAAGGAGCCTGTGCCCGAGGAGTACCACCGGATGCGTGAGGGGCAGGTGCTCTTCACCTACCTGCACCTCGCCGCCTCCCGCCAGTGCACCGACGCGCTGGTGGGCTCGGGCATCACCGCGATCGCCTACGAGACCGTCGAGCTGCCCGACCGCACGCTGCCGCTGCTGGCCCCGATGTCCGAGGTGGCCGGCCGGCTCGCCCCCCAGGTCGGGGCCCACGCGCTGATGCGCTCGTATGGCGGCCGCGGCACGCTCATCAGCGGGGTCTCAGGGGTGTATGCAGCCAAGGTCGTGGTGCTCGGTGCCGGCGTCGCGGGCATGAACGCTGCGACGATCGCCCTGGGCATGCAGGCCGAGGTCCTGCTGCTGGACATGAACATCGCCAAGCTGCGCCAGGCGGACGCGATCTACCACGGCCACATGCAGACGATCGCCTCGAACCTGTACGAGGTGCAGCGCGCCGTGCTCGACGCCGACCTGGTGATCGGCGCGGTGCTGGTGCCCGGCGCCCGGGCCCCGAAGCTGGTCAGCAACGAGCTGGTCGCCCGGATGAAGCCCGGCTCCGTGCTGGTGGACATAGCCATCGACCAGGGCGGGTGCTTCGAGGGGTCTCGGCCGACCACGCACGCCGACCCCACCTTCCGGGTGAACGACTCGATCTTCTACTGCGTGGCCAACATGCCCGGGGCGGTCCCGCACACGTCCACCTACGCGTTGACCAACGTGACCCTCCCGTACGCGGTGGCCCTCGCCGACAAGGGCTGGCGGCAGGCATGCCGGGACGATCACGCGCTCGCCCTGGGCTTGAACGTCCACGCCGGGGGAGTCGTGTACGCGGCCGTGGCCAGGGAGTTCGGCATCGAGCGGACCCGTCTGGAGTCGGTGCTGGCCTAGGTGGCGACCGCGACTGCCCTCGGCCGGGCGACCCAGGCCTACCTCGACCACCTGGCGGTCGAGCGCGGACTGGCCGCGAACTCGCTGGCCGCCTATGGCCGTGACCTGCGTCGCTACCTGGAGTTCTGCCTGTCGCGGGGCATCACATCGACAGAGCAGGTCGGCCAGGCCGACATCGGGGAGTTCCTCGCCTGGTTGCGCCAGGGCAGCCAGGCCCACCCGCCGCTGTCGGCGAGCAGCGC
>JBAVLA010000113.1:0-5538 GCA_049688595.1 Candidatus Nanopelagicales bacterium
CGACTACGGTCGCGGTCAGGGCGGCGATCGTGGAGCTGGGGCCGACGAACAGCCGCTGGGAGCTGCCGAACCAGGCGTAGCCCAGCACCGCCAGCGGCACCGAGTACAGGCCGAACTGGGCCGGCACACCGGCGATCGACGCGAACGCGATCGCCTCGGGGACCACGAGCGCCCACAGGGTCAGCCCGGCGAGCGCATCGGCCACGACCCAGCGGCGCTGGTACCCGGTCAACCAGGTGGGCGGTGCGGGCGACCACATCCCCCGCGTGCCGGTGGACGGGGCCGGGGCGGGGGCGGTGTCAGCCATGGCGGGCCTCCTCTGGGTTGCTGGACTCGGCCGCGAGCTCGGTCACGGCCACGACCTCCAGTCCCGCTTCCTGCAGCCGCGCCAGGACGTTCCCGGCGGCGACCTGGTCGGCCACGACCAGCCGGGTGAACAGCCGGCGCTCGGCGGTGAAGCCGGGCAGGGTGAACAGCACGAGGTCGCCCAGGGCACCCGCGACGACGATCTCCACGTCGATCATCCGAGCTCGGCCCCCCGGGGCGCCGGCGGCCGGTGGCCGACCGGGTCGGCAGGGGCCTGGCGCAGCTCGACGAGTTCGAGGCCGAGGCTGTGCAGGTGGCGCAGCACGCCCTGGAGCTCGGCCTGGTCACGCACCTGCCCACGCAGGACGGTCTGGGCCTCCAGGTCGGGATGGGAGCCGCTGATCTCCTGGAGCAGGGACGCGGGCACCCGGCCCCTGATGAAGATCTCGTACCGCCTGGTCAGCATCGGCGAACCCCGCTCCTCGTGTGTCACCCCAGCGTCGACCCGTCGGAGCGGGGCTCGCATCACCCGCGGCGGGTAGTCCCCCAGCCGGGGTGGCGGGGCGCAGGCACGTCAGGGGCGCCGTCCCCCGGCTACGATCCGCTCGTGTCGCCGGTGCAATCCCAGGTGCCCTCGGAGGCCAGCTCTTGGCGGGCTCACCAGCGGGGCGACGGGGACGGCGCGCGCAGGTCGGTCCCAGTACCCTCGAGTGGGACCATCGCCCGCCCCGAGCTTCTCCGAGAGTTGGACTCGGCAAGCATCCGGCGGCTCACGGTGGTCTCAGCGGGTCCGGGCTGGGGCAAGTCGACGGCGGTCGCCCAGTGGGTGGCGTCACGCCGCGACCTCCCGGTGGCCTGGCTGACCCTGACCGACATCGACGACCACCCGAACGTCTTCTGGCATGACCTGCTCCAGGCGATCCAGGCCACCGGAGCCATCCCGACCGACCACCCCCTGAGCCGCTTCTCGACCGCGGCTGGCGTCCCAGCGGAGGTCATGGTCACCCTGCACCAGGGCCTGGCGGCGCTGCCCGGGCCGATGGTGCTGGTCCTCGACGACTTCCACGTGATCGAGGACGCAGGTGTCCTCGAAGCCGTGCAACGGCTGGTCGACCTCGACAGCCCCCTGCGGCTGATCCTGCTCACCCGAGTCGATCCACTGCTCGCACTTCACCGGTTGCGCGTCGAGGGCCAGCTGGCCGAGCTGACGTCCCGGGACCTGGCATTCGGGCCCGACGACGTGGCGCAGATGGGGCGCGCCGCGTCGCTGTCGCTGACCCGCGAGGATGTCGACCAGGTGCTGGCGCACACAGAGGGATGGCCCGCCGGGGTGCGGCTGGCGACCATGTACCTGTCCCGCCCGGGGTCCCACAACCAGATCAGCCATTTCACGGGTACCGAGCAGTCGGTCAGCGAGTACCTGTTGGCCGAGGTGCTGGACCGCAACGACCCCGCCACCCGGCAGTTCCTGCTGCGCACGGCCGTAGCGGACCGGGTGAGCGCGGATCTCGCCGAGGCGATCGTCCCGGGTGCCCGAGGACAGGCGCTGCTGGAGAAGCTCGAGCGCTCCAACCAGTTCGTCACCGCCCTGGGTGCCGATCGGGCCTGGTTCTCCTACCATCCGCTGCTGCGCGACCTGCTCGTGCACACGCTGCGCCGCGACGACCCGGACGCCTTGCTGGCCGCCCACCGAGCGGCCGCCACGTGGCTGGCCTCCCACGAACCGCTGACCGCCCTGGATCACGCCGCAGCGGCCGGCGACTGGACCCTGTTCGCCGCGATCTTCACGACCGCCGCCGGGCCGGCCCTGGTCGGGGCGGCCCGGCCCATCCTGGCCCAGCAGCTGCGCCGGGTCCCGTACGGGCAGCTGCCCGCCTCGGTGCCGACCCAGCTGTGCGCCGCGGGCCTGGGCCTGGCAAGCGGGCAGATCGACGCCATGGACGAGCACGTCGCCCAGGCCCGGGCCCTGCTGGACCACGACGAGTCGAAGCCGGATCCAGCCGCGGTGATCCTGCTCGAGCTGCTCACCGGGGCCCGCGCGAGGCACCGGGGAGACGCCGCCGGCACAGTCGCATCGGGGGCAGCGGCGATACGAGCCCTCGACGCCGCGGACCCGTTCCCGGCCGCAGACAGCTATCGGGCGATCGCCGCGCACAACCGCGGCGTCGGCCTGCTGTGGACCGGCCACACACCTGAGGCACGAACCTCCCTGAACCAGGTCGAGTTCCTCGACCCGGCCAGCGACATCGAGATCACCCGGGTCACCGCCCGGGGCCACCTGGCGATGTGCCTCCTGATCGAGGGCCGACTCCACGAGGCCGAACGGCTGGCTGAGGCGGTCGTGGAGTCCGCGGCCGCCCGCGGCTGGGCCTCGATGTTCTACATCCGTCCCGCGCACTGGACGCTGGCAACCGCACGCCTTCTCCGCGGCGACGCCCGAGGGGCGGACATGGCGGCCACCGCGGGGCTCGCCGCCGACATGGGCGGGGTGGAACCCGCCCCGCTGCTGGCCCTGACCATCACCCAGGGCCTGACGGCCGTCTCACTGGTACGCCCCCGCGCGGCCGAACAGGCAGGCGCCCGGATCCGGGTTCAGCTGACGGGCTGGACACCACCGGACTACCTCGCCGACGAGCTCCTGCGCCTGATGACCGAGATCGCCCTGATGACCGGCGATCCCGCCCGGCTCGCCGACCCTTCTCAGCGCCCAGCCGAGTTCGCACGCCCGAGCGCCACCGGCCGCGTCAGCTTGGCACGCCTGCTGCTCGCCACCGGGGACCTGACGGGTGCCCGGGAGTCCGCCGAGCAGGTCACGTCAGGACAGGACGGCGCCACGACCGCCGATCTCGTCGCGCAGGTGGAGGCCTGGATCGTGCTGGCTCAGGTGGCTGATGGCCGTGGCCTCCGGACCGAAGCCGCCAGCGCCCTGGCGCACGCATTCGACCTCGCCCGGCCGAACCGGCTCCTGCGCCCGTTCCTGATCGCCGGAGCCGGAATCGCCCCGCTCCTGCACGCACTCGACCCGGTGGCCGCCCGAACTGATGGCCTGGCCAAGGAGTTCGCGGCCCGCCTCGCCCGGGGAGGGCCCTCATCCCCGGAACCCCAGCCGCTGATCGAACCGCTGACCGCCCGGGAGCTCGCCGTGCTGGCCGAACTGCCGACCATGAAGAGCAACACCGAGATCGCCACCGAGTCCTACGTGTCGGTCAACACCGTCAAGGCCCACCTGAAGGGCGTGTACCGCAAGCTCAACGTGAGCAGCCGCCGGGACGCGGTCCGCCGCGCCCGAGACCTCGGACTCATCCCCTGAGCCGCTCCCGAGCCTTGAGCGGCCACATCGACGAGGTCGAGGATCACCCAGATCACGACGGGGCCGTGCCTGACCCGCGGGGGTCGCTGGGGAGCTTCATCAGCTTCGGGTCGAGCTGGTAGGTCCAGGGCAGTCCCGCGTTGCGCCAGCCGTTGCGCATCCTCAGCCCATGGAAGGCGCTGCCGGGATCGTCGACCAGGTCGCCCTCCATGCCGTCGAGGATGTTGTACAGGTTCGACAGCCCCGCGGCCGCCAGGGCGTTGATGGCCATCGCGGAGCGACCCCCGGAGCGGCAGGTGACCAGTATCTGAATCCCCGGCTCGGCCCACTGCGTGACGGTGGGCACGAACTCGGGGCGGGGTGCCCAGCGCAGAGCGCGGCCGGTGGGGTCCCAGTCGTAGGTGGGGACGGCCAGCGGGATCAACCAGGCCATCGGCGCGTGCCCGATCAGGGCGTACTCCTCGGGGGCGCGCACGTCGAGGATCCGAACCGCCTCGGGATCGGCGCGCCACACGTCGTACGCCTCACGGGCTGTGAAGTAGAACCCGAGGCTGGTCTGCCTCGCCTTCGCGATGGGAAGGCCGTTGTGCATCACGTCCACAGCGCTCTCCTTGATCGAACTGTCTTCCCGGGTGGGGGTTCGCCCTACCAGGTGTGGGGCCTGCCCGCGATGCCGTGCGGCGGCCAGGTCCCACACCTTGGCCAGTGCTGCTAGCCGAGGCGCATCGTGGAGGCCAGCAGCTCGGAGGCCTCGGGCAGCTTCTCGGTGGTGATCTTCTTCCACTTCTCCTCGACGAGCTCCTCTGCGGCCTTCTCCAGGAACTCCGGTGCGGCCCACTCGTGGACGTCGAAGTCGTTCTTGATGTAGCCGTGGCTGAGCATGAAGTCCTTGCCGATCTCGATCGAGGCCATGTTCTGCGGCGACAGGTTGGGCACCAGGTCGATCTCCTTGATGCCCCGGTAGGTGTCCTCGACGTCACGGTAGA
The DNA here is from genome assembly GCA_049688595.1 of Candidatus Nanopelagicales bacterium. Lineage (GTDB taxonomy): Bacteria > Actinomycetota > Actinomycetes > S36-B12 > CAIYMF01 > Prado023. Next base: position 4,603 of record JBAVLA010000113.1, read on the forward strand.
ACGTCTGCTTGTCCAGGATCGCCGCGGCGGCGTGCTTGTGCTCGTTGCCCCACCGCCCGACCTTGATCATGCCCTTCATGAAGGTGATGACCAGTTCGGGGTGCTGCTCGGCCATCTCGGCGGTGCAGGTGATCACGGCCGGGATGTTGGCGACCTGCAGGGTCCAGTCCGGGTAGCGGGTCAGGTCCTCGATGGCCTTGAACTTGCCGGTCGCCTCCTGCAGGTACTGGAAGACCTTGCTCTGGGTGTAGATGGCATCGACGATGCCGGTCTCCAGCGCGGTCTCCAATGGGCGGAACGCCAGGTCGTGCTTGTGGTCGCGCTTGAGCCACAGCTCGGAGGCGTTGTCCATCGGGTCGAGCATCTCGGGCTTGTCGTACCAGTCGTCCGGGTAGGGGAACTCGACGATCTCGACATCGTCGCGGGTCATCCCGTTGACCCTCAGCATCAGCTCGATGCCCTGCTCCTCCTGGATGCGCCACCAGTCGTTCTTGATGGTGTTCAGGCTCTTGGTCAGCCCGATCTTCTTGCCCTTGAGCTCGACCATCCGGTAGATGTCGTCGCTGGCACGAACCAGCATGCAACCGCCCTCGCGGGGGGCGTGGGTCGCTCCCAGCAGCCTGGTCCGCCGGATGTCGGCATTGACGTGGATCGGGGGGAACAGCCCGCCGAAGCGGATCAGGTTGTCCAGGTTGTGGATGTAGTGCGGGTACCAGTCGTTCTCCCGGCGGGAGCGCAGGAAAGCGTACTTCACCCCGCGCTTCTTGAACTCCTCCCGGGTCCAGCCCAACTCCTGGTCGATGTTGCTGGCCGACACGAGGGGGCAGTTGGTCCAGTAAACCTCGCTCCAGTCCAGCGGTACGGTCATGCCCTTGTGGGGCTGCTCTGTCATGGCAGGTTCCTCTCTGTCGATCCTCAGACGTCGTTGCCGAGACG
>JBAVLA010000114.1:0-4689 GCA_049688595.1 Candidatus Nanopelagicales bacterium
GCTGCATCATCCCCGGCTGCCAGGCCCCGGCCGAGAACTGCCAGCCCCACCACCTCATCCCCTGGAGCCAGGGCGGCCGGACGGACCTGTCCAATCTGGCCAGCCTTTGTTGGGGTCATCATCGGCAGGCCGAGCTGGCGACCCGGGCGCAGGGCACCGCCCAGCCCCTCGACGTGGGCCGCACCCAGCGGACGGCCACCCCAGCCCAGCGCCGCGCCCTGGCGGTCCGGGACGGCGGCTGCATCATCCCCGGCTGCCAGGCCCCGGCCGAGAACTGCCAGCCCCACCACCTCATCCCCTGGAGCCAGGGCGGCCGGACGGACCTGTCCAACCTGGCCAGCCTGTGCTGGGGTCATCATCGGCAGGCAGACCTGGGCTACTGGACCATCACCCACCGACGACCCGACCACCCAGACCCACAGCACATCCCCGCCAACAACGGCGCCCCATTCACCATCACCCCCCAACCCCGCCGCAACCGGAGAACCTGACCCACGCGATTCACGGGCCCCCGACGCATCCGGGACTGGGTCCCGAGCCGCCTCGCCCGGTTCCCCAAGTGGGAATGCGCGGTACCGTGGTCGATGTGACCATCGGCGAGGGTCGATCCCGCTGGCAGGACGAGTACGAGTCAGCGGCTGCCTCCGGGGCATTGCGGGATGCGGACTTCACCACGTTGTCCGGCGATGAAGTGGAGGCCACGTTCGGCCCACCCGAAGGGGCTGAGCCGGCCGCGCGGATCGGCTGGCCCGGGCAGTACCCGTTCACGCGGGGGCTGCACCCGACGGGATATCGCGGCCGGCTGTGGACGATCAGGCAGTTCGCCGGGTTCGGCAGCGCTGAACAGACCAACCGGAGGTTCCGGGGAATCCTCGACTCTGGCGGGGGAGGGCTTTCCGTCGCGTTCGACATGCCCACCCTGATGGGCCGGGACTCCGACGATCCGCTGGCCCTGGGTGAGGTGGGTCACTGCGGCGTGGCCATCGACTCGGCGGCGGACATGGAGGTCCTCTTCGCCGGGATTCCGCTTGCGGACGTGACCACGTCCATGACGATCTCAGGCCCAGCCGTGCAGATCTTCGCCATGTACGTGGTGGCCGCCGAACGGCAGGGTGCGGACGTGCGTTCCTTGGATGGCACCCTGCAGACCGACATCTTCAAGGAGTACTTCGCCCAGAAGGAGTGGCTGTTCGGTCCGGAGCCGCACCTGCGGCTGATCGGTGACCTGATGGAGTGGAGCGGCGCGAACGTGCCTCGGTTCAAGCCACTGAGCGTGTCCGGCTATCACATCCGGGAGGCGGGTGCCACCGCCGCCCAGGAGCTCGCGTTCACACTCGCGGATGGGTTTGGGTATGTGGAGCTGGGCCTGTCACGGGGCCTGGACGTCGATTCGTTCGGGCCCGGCCTGTCCTTCTTCTTCGACGCCCACATCGACTTCTTCGAGGAGATCGCGAAGTTCCGGGCGGCGCGGCGCATCTGGGCCCGGTGGATGCGCGACACGTACGGCGCGCGCACCTCGAGGGCGCAGTGGCTCCGCTTCCACACGCAGACCGCGGGCGTGAGCCTCACGGCCCAACAGCCGGACAACAACGTCGTGCGCACTGCGATCGAGGCGCTGGCGGCGGTCCTGGGTGGGACCAACTCGCTGCACACGAATGCTCTTGACGAAGTGCTGGCCCTGCCCAGCGTGCGGACCGCCAAGATCGCACTGCGCACTCAACAGGTCCTCGCCGAGGAGACGGGCGTGGCCAACGTGGCCGACCCGCTCGGGGGCAGCTGGTACGTCGAGGCGCTGACCGACCGGCTGGAGGAGCGAGCCGAGACCATCTTCGCCCAGATCCGACAGCTCGGAGCCCGACGCCATCCGGATGGACGCCATCCGATCGGGCCGATCACCTCAGGCCTGCTGGCCGGGATCGAGTCCGGCTGGTTCACCGACCAGATCGCAGACGCCGCTTTCGATCACCAGTTGGCGATCGAGGAGGGGCGCAAGCGGGTGGTCGGGACGAATGTGCACATCGATGCGTTCGATCCGCCGGTGGAGATCCTGCGCGTGTCACAAGAGGTTGAGCAGGCCCAGGTGGCGGGCCTCGTCAAGCGCCGAGCCGCCCGGGACGCCGACGCTGTCGACAAGGCGCTGGCGGCACTCGCAGCGGCCGCCAGAGGCGATGCGAACCTGGTCCCGCTTCTGATCGAGGCCGCCCGCGCGGAGGCGACCTTGGGCGAGATGTGCGACGTGCTGCGCGGGATCTGGGGCACGTACCGCGAGCCAGCCGGCTGACGCGTCGGGTGCCGGCCGCTCCGCCGGGACGACCTCGGCATGGCCAGGGCGCCCAGCGCCGAGCGCAACGAGGCGACCAGTGGCCGATGCGTCGCGGCCATCGCAGTGGCGAGGCGCTGGGGGAGTGCAGAGGTGCGGTCGGGTCGTCCGGTCATCGGATCAGCCCAGGCCCCGGTCCCGAGGCCAGTACGAACACGCCGGCCCGCTGCCCGGTCGGCGGTTGGAGCATCCGGTGGAAGAATGGCGGCCATGAGCAACATCTCGGCATACGGCGCGGTCGACCTTGCCGCCCTGGCAGCTGCCCGCAAGGCGCAGGACCAGGCAGACCATCGGGCTGAGGAGCGCGCAGCGGCCCGGGCGGCCAACCCTGACGCGACGCCCTTGGTGATCGATGTGACCGACTCGACTTTCCAGACGGACGTCCTGGACCTGTCGATGCGGGTTCCAGTGGTCATCGACCTCTGGGCAACCTGGTGCGGGCCGTGCCGCACGCTCTCGCCGATCCTGGAGCGGTTGGCGGCTGAGTACGCGGGCCGGTGGGTCCTGGCGAAGGTCGACGTTGACGCCAACCCGGCGATCTCCCAGGCGTTCCAGGTCCAGTCGATCCCGAGCGTGTTCGCAGTCGTCGGCGGGCGTCCGCTGCCGCTGTTCCAAGGGGCCCTGCCCGCTGTGCAGGTCAAGGCCTACCTCGATGAGTTGCTCAAGGTCGCAGTTGCCAACGGCGTGAGCGGGACCGTGAGCGGTGGGCCCGAGGGCGCAGCCAGTGCTGAGGAGCCGGTGGATCCGCGGATGGAGGCCGCCTACGACGCGATCGAGGCCGGCGACTGGGCTGCGGCGCGGGCTGCCTACCAGTCGATCCTGGCTGAGTCGCCAAGGGACCCGGTGGCGCGCGCCGGAGTCGCGCTGGTGGGGGTCTTCGAGCGTGTGTCCGGCTTGGACCATGCGGCCGTCCTCGCCGCAGCTGACGCTGCCCCGGACGATCTGGCCGCCCAGCAGCGCGCTGCAGACGTGCTGGTGCTCGACGGGCGACCCGTGGAGGCCTTTGCCCGCATGATCGGTGCGATCCGGTTCACGACCGGACCCGAGCGCGAGCGTCTGCGCGCGCATCTGATCGACCTGTTCGAGGTCGTGGGCCCGGAGGACCCGTCGGTGAGCCGCGCGCGAACCGACCTCGCCAACGCGCTGTTCTGATCAACGCACCTCGACGACCTCGGCACCGCTAGCCTTCCCGCCGTGGTCGCGGTCCAATCGGGGCCTCGGATCGAAGGGAGCTTGGATGTACCGGAGAGCGGCACTGCTGGGGATGGGTCTGATCCTGCTGGCGGGCTGCGTGTCGCCGACGGACTCATCGGGGGAGTCACCCGGCCCCACGGATGCCACGGCGTCGGGAAGCGGGGGCGGCAACGGGACGGTCTATGTCTCGGACTGGGGATCCGATCGGCTCACGATCACAGGCCAGCCGATCAACGTTGACGGCACCGTTGGTGCTGCCACCGAGGTGCTCGCGGAGGAGGCCGACGAATCGACGTTCGCCGGCATCGTCGACGGTATCGGTGACCTCGTGCTGATCGGGAAGTTCACCGAGTACTGGACGACTGAAGTCTCCCTGCGGCGGGGCGCAGACCTGGTCCGCCAAGTCACGGCTCCCCAATGGTGCGGAGGGGAGGGACTGGTCTACAACGTGTGCGTGCTGCTGGACGAGACCCGGCTCGCGCGCACGACTGAGCTTGGCGGGGAGGACGCTGCCGAGGGGTCGGTGCTCGTCTCCTCGCTGGAGACCGGCAAGAAGCTCGCGGAGTTCGGCCCGTTCGCCGGCCTGGCGATGGTCCTGCCGACGGACTCATCCGACCGGATCTTCCTGGTCACGGGCAAGGAAGGCGGGCCAAGCCTGGTTTCGGTCCTTGATCTGACCGATGGGACAACGACGCAGGTCGGTGAATCGCCTGAAGGCTGGGCGCCGCTCTGCCCGATCGGCAGCGACTCCGTGCTCGGATTCAACTCGGAGGGGACTCCGACGGCGACCGTCGTGGGGCCGGCGCAGGCAGCCAAGTTCTCCTGGGACGCCGACGACTCCCTGGCGGGCTGCTCGGCCGACGGGCGATTCGTCTACGTACAACGCATCCCGCAGCCGCCGACCGACGAGGTCGAGGACACCGAACCCCCGAACCCGCCCACCGAGCTGGATCGGATCGCCGTGTCCGACGGGACGCGCGGCCAGGTGCTCGTCCTGGATCCCGGGTTGATCGCCGGACCCGTCACGCGGTAGCCCCACGCCGAGCCAGACCGCGCGCCCGACCCCGAGCCCGCAGGCCAGCCCGGCGCCCAAGGGCTGCAGGGCTGATCTCCAGCCCACCGGGCTGTTGGCTGGCCTCCAGGTCGGAAGTGCAGCTCCTCGGACGCCGTAAGTG
>JBAVLA010000115.1:0-32395 GCA_049688595.1 Candidatus Nanopelagicales bacterium
GCCGCTGGCTGCTGACGAGACTCCCGTCGAACCGCGCATCGCGACCGGGATCCCGGTCAGGTACCTGGATCCGGCGGCCTCGTGGGCCGCCTCGGTCGGCGCCGTCCCGGGGTCGCGGCTTGCCCCAGGGGTGATCGCCCGCGTCAAGCTGCGCTTCGACGACACGAGGGCGGACGTGGTGCACGAGGAGGAGTACGAGGCCGTGCTGTTCCCCATCCCGGACATCGCTGGACCGGAGCAGTTCCGGGCCGTCGACTATGACGACCGCGATCTGCTGATAACGGCACCACCCGGAGCGATCTACAGCCTGCCGCCGTCCGAGGTGGGCGCCAAGGCCTGGTGGACCGGGCTTCAGCGCGGCCTGGCGGATCTCCTGATGGCCGCCCGCACGATCGACGTTCCCACGAACCCCGGGCTGAGCCTCTACGGCCGGGTCGGTGAGACCGCAGAGCAGTTCTCGACCCGTTGCGCGGCCGTGGCCCAGGACGCCGCCGACACCGAGGTCGCAAGGCTGCAGTCCACGTACGAGACGAAGCTGGCTGCCATCCAGCGCCGGATCGACACCGCTGAGCAGGCGGTCGAGAGGCAGCGGTCCGCCCGGACGTCCGCCCTGGCCACAGACATGCTCAGCGGCCTGTTCGGTGGCAGGACCTCGATCACCGGCGCCGCCCGCCGCGCCGCCACGGCGCAGGGCCGGGTTGCCGCCGCTGCGGACAAGGTCGACGACCTCGAGCGCGCCATGGTCGATCTGCGGCTCGAGTGGGACTCGGATGTGGCTGGAATCCGGGCGAAGTGGACCGCACGGGCCGGTGAGGCCGCCAACCTGTCGATCGGCCTGGAGCGGACCGACGTGAAGGTGACCAGCATCGGGCTGGTGTGGATCCCGAGAGGAACATGAGGATGACGTGGACAACGACGCAGCAGCACTGATCGCGTTGGCTGACGAGCACTCAGCCCACATCTATCACCCGCTGCCGGTCGTGATCGCCAGCGCCGAGGGTGCCTGGGTCACCGACGTCGCAGGGCACCGCTACCTGGACTGCCTGGCCGGATACTCCGCGCTGAACTTCGGCCACGGGCACCCGGAGATCCTCGCCGCAGCGCACGAGCAGCTCGACCGCGTGACCCTGGTGAGCCGCGCCTTCCACCACGACCAGTTCGGACCGTTCTGCGCAGAGCTGGCCCAGCTCGCCGGCAAGGACATGGTCGTGCCCATGAACTCGGGCGCCGAGGCGGTGGAGACCGCGATCAAGGTTGCGCGGAAGTGGGGGTACTCGGTCAAGGGCATCCCGGCGCACCACGCAGCGATCGTCGTCGCCACCGGCGGCTTCCACGGTCGCACCACGACCATCGTCTCCTTCTCCGATGACGAGCTCGCGCGGGAGGGCTTCGGCCCGTACACGCCTGGATTCGTCCAGGTTGGCTACGGAGACGCCGAGGCCATCCGGGACGCCATCACGCCGCACACCGCGGCCGTCCTGATCGAGCCCATCCAGGGCGAGGGCGGCGTGATCATCCCGCCCGAGGGGTACCTCCGCGAGGTCCGCGCCCTGGCCACCGAGCACGACGTGCTGATGCTGGTCGACGAGATCCAATCCGGGCTCGGCCGGACCGGGCGCACCTTCGCATGCGACCACGAGGACGTGACCCCCGACGTGTACATCCTCGGCAAGGCGCTGGGCGGCGGGGTGGTGCCCGTGTCCGCGGTCGTGGCGAATGCCGACATCCTCGGGGTGCTCCGCCCCGGCGAGCATGGGAGCACGTTCGGTGGCAACCCCCTGGCCTGCGCGGTCGGGCGCAGCGTCGTCCGGCTGCTGGGCACCGGCGAGTTCCAGGCGCGGGCTGCCGAGCTGGGAGATGTGCTCACCCACCAGCTGGAGGCGCTCCTCGGCCACGGATTGGTCGAGGCGCGCATCCGAGGTGCGTGGGCAGGCATCGACATCGATCCCGACATCGCCACCGGCAGGCAGGTGTGCGAGGCGCTCCTGCGCCGCGGCGTGCTGGCCAAGGACACGCGGGGATCCACGATCCGCCTGGCGCCGCCGCTGGTGATCACCGCCGACGAGGTCATCTGGGCCGTGGCACAGCTCCGGGACGTGCTGGCCGAGCTCGGAGCTCACTGACCCGAACGGCGGTTCGGCGCGGCCAATGCGCGGCTTCGGACGCCGGCCCTGCTGCTCCCCGGGGGCGTCCGCGTCGCTATCAGCCCCTTAGCCGCGGGCTAGCAAGCCGCACGCGGATCGCCGCTCCCCCGGCGATACCGTGACCGGCATGCGCAGGCTCTGTTCCATCGCCCTGGTCGCGGCCTGCCTGGCCGGATCCCTGGCCGCTGCCCCATCAGTCGGGGTCGCCGCGCCGACCCAGGCCACCGGCACAGCAGGCCAGGCCAACGCCAGCGCGCTTGTCAGGGCCAGATCACCGCGCACTGTGAGCACGTCGGCAGCCAACGCGCGCATCCGCCGGATGCTGCCGACCCGGATCCGCTCCCAGTCCAAGCTCCTCGGGCCGCGCTTCACCATGACGGTCTGGGACACCGCATCGTCGCGCTACGCCTACCGGCGGCGCGCCAAGGCTTCCCTGCGCGGAGCATCGACGACGAAGATCCTGACCGCTGTCGGAGTACTGCAGACGATGGGCCCGGAGCGTCGGCTCCCCACCCGGGTGGTGGCCGGAGGGACCAAGCGGGAGGTCGTCCTCACGGCCGGGGGCGATCCCCTCCTGACCAGCGCGGACCTGAGGGCGCTGGCGCGCGGGACGGCAGTCGCCCTGGGCCGCGTCAAGCCGTCGCCGACGCCGTCGGCGACGTCCAGCAGCCAGACTCCCGCGGCGAGCAGCTCCACCTCGGCAGCTCGCGCCAGGATCATCGTCCGGGCTGACGATTCGCTGTTCCCCGGCCCGGGGCAGTCGCTCGGCTGGCCGAACAGCTACATGCCGCGCCAGGTCCGCCCCGTCAGCGCCTTCGCCCGCGACGACAACAAGGCCCGCGACGCGACAGCTGACGCCGGGGCCTACTTCGCCGCGTCGTTGCGGGCCCTCGGAGTGCCGGCCCGGTATGCCGGCGAGACGACCGCCGAGCGAGGAGCGCGAGTGCTGGCCACCTTCGCCGGTCATTCCGTGGCCGAGGCCGTCTCACACACCCTCCTGGTGTCGGACAACGACACGGCCGAGATGCTGTTCCGCCAGGTCGCCGTGGGCCGCGGGCTGCCCGGCACCTGGGCGGGTGCGCGCACCGCCCTGGCCAGGGCGCTGGCCGAGCTGGAGATCCCTCTGCAGGGGGTCCGGATCGTCGACGGGAGCGGTCTGTCCCTTCGGGGCCGCCTCACCGCCGGGGCGCTCACCTCCGCCCTGGTCCGGGCCCTGTCCCCCAAGTACCCGCGGCTGGCTGGGCTGCGGGGCTGGCTGCCCCTGGCCGGGCGCACGGGCACCTTGAAGGCCAAGTTCCTGAGGTTCGACACGGCGCCCGCCAAGTGCGCGGCAGGTCGCATCCAGGCGAAGACCGGGACCGTGGCGGATGCGATCGGGCTGGCTGGGTACGCGGTGGGCGCCGACGGGCGGACCAAGGTGTTCGTGGCCCTGGTCAACTCGCGCCCCAAGCGCTACAGCCGAGTCCAGACGCGAAGAGCCGTCGATCGCGTGGCATCGGGGATCACCGGCTGCTGGTAGGAGGAGACGTGGGCCTGGAAGTCGAGCGCAAGTTCCTGGTGGTCGGCGACGCGTGGCGCGCCCACGTCACCGAGGCCAACCGGATCGTGCAGGGCTACCTGGCCCAGGCCGGGGGAACCGTCGTGCGCGTCCGCGTGAAGGGCGAGCATGCGTACCTGACCATCAAGGGGACCTCGCGCGGGATCGCCCGCAGCGAGTTCGAGTACGAGATCCCCGTCGATGACGCCCTGGCCATGCTCGCCGAGATGGCCCAGGGGCCGGTCGTCGACAAGGTCCGCCACCTTGTGCTGGTTGTGGACCACGTCTGGGAGGTCGACGTCTTCGCCGGCGACAACGCCGGCCTGGTCATGGCGGAGATTGAGCTGGGCGATCCGGAGGAGTCGTTCGCCCAGCCGGACTGGGCCGGTCAGGAGGTCTCCGACGACCCGCGCTACTTCAACGTCAACCTCGCACGCAACCCCTACGCGAACTGGCGGCCGAGGTAGTGGATGCGTCCAGCCGCCCGCGAGGCCGGTGACGACCCCGGCGGCGTGGCCCGCGGCTGGCAGGTCAACGTGTGGCCGCCCGCGCCCGGCGGTGGCGCTCGAGGGCCTCGCTGCGCTCGAACGCGTGATCCACGATCCGCTGGGGGTAGCCGTGGTCGTATCCGCCGGCATGCCGCCATGGCTCATGCGCGGCCGGACCCCGCAGGTGCGCCAGCTCGGGGATCCAGCGCCGGACGTACTCGCCGCCCGGGTCGAACCGGAGCCCCTGTGTGACCGGGTTGAAGACCCTGAAGTACGGCGCTGCGTCAGTGCCCGTGCCGGCTACCCACTGCCACCCGTGGCTGTTCGAGGCGAGGTCCCCGTCGAGCAGAAGCTCGAGGAAGTGGCGGGCACCGACCGGCCACCAGACGTGCAGGTCCTTGACCAGGAAGCTCGCCGTCACCATCCGCACGCGGTTGTGCATCCATCCTTCAGCGCGCAACTGGCGCATGCCGGCATCGACGAACGGGAAGCCGGTCCGGCCCGCCTGCCAGGCCTGGACGGCGGCGTCGACCTCGGGGCCCGAGTCGTACTCCATTGCGGCGAGCTCGCCGCGCAGGTCGTGCCAGGCCGAGTCCGGGTCGTGCCAGAGCACGTCGGCGAAGAACTCCCGCCAGCACAACTGGGCCTGGTACCGGGCGGCGCCCGCCCCGGGGACGCCAGCCAGGTCCGCGAGCATGGTCCGGGGGTGGATCTCGCCGTGGCACAGCGGCACCGACATGCGACTGGTGACATCAAGGTCGGGGCGATCGCGGTCCGCGTCGTAGCCGGCTGCGCCGTCGGCGCGAAAGGCCCGCCACCGAGCCAGGGCGCCCGCCGCTCCGGCGGCCCAGTTGGAACCCGAACCGGCAACAGGTTCCCAGTGCTGCCCGCCGGACCCGCGGTGGGCCGGCTCGGTCGCGACGACGGTCCGCCAGGCGACCTCGTCCGGCTGCGGCGCCGGGGGCAGCCAACCGTGTGCCCGCCAGGCCTGTGCGTAGCGCGTGAACACCCGGTACGGCGTGCCGCCGGCGGTGAGCACCGAGCCCGGATCGACGGCGTACGGCGTTCCGGTCGCGACCAACCAGCGGCCATCGGATTCCAGGGCGCGCCGGACGAGTTCGTCGCGCCGGCGACCGTCCGGGGTGGTCGCCCGCGCGACGTGCACCCGACTGGCAGCGACCTCGGCCGCCATCCGGGGCACGATCACCCGGGGGTCGCCGGCGCGCACGACGAGCGCACCCCCCGTGGCGGCGCTGAGACCAGCCAGCGCCGCCTCCAGCCGTGCCCGTCGCGGCCCTCCCGCGGGCGAGAGCCTCGGATCGTGGACGTAGAGCGGCAGGACGTCGCCATCGTCCAGCGCGGCCAGCAGCGCCGGGTTGTCGGCCAGCCTCAGGTCGCGCCGGAACCATAGGACTGCGGTGGGCACACGACTCACGTGCCACGCTCCGAGGAGGCCGGCGAGGGGAGCACGCCCAGCCGACGGGGCCACCAGAACCGGTCGCCCAACCACAGCGCGAAGGCCTGCGACGGATGGGCGAAGGCTGGCCCACCGGCGTCGTCTGCCCGCTCCTCATCGTCGGAGCGGACCGGGAACATGGACCGAATGTCTGCTACCCCCTGCCGAGTCTTGAGCTGACGGCGTTCCAGGCGAAGTCCGGCAGCACCTTGGCCGTCTTCATCAGGATTGCCATGGGCAGCGGGAACACGATGTCTTCGCGACGGCGCTCAAGGCCGTCGGCGATCGCCCGGGCCGCGTCCGGGGCGTCGATCAGGAACGGCATCGGGAACCTGTTGCCCGCCGTCATCTCGGTGCGCACGAACCCGGGACTGACCGTCGTCACCCGGACTCCGCTGTGTCGAAGCGATGCCCGCAGCGCCTCGAGCAGGTAGAGCTGCGCAGCCTTGGTGGCTCCGTACGCCTCGGCCCCGGGCAGCCCCCGGTAGCCGGCGACTGAGGCGATCCCGACCAGATGTCCCTGTCCGGCCGCGACCATCCCCGGGAGCACCGCGGACAGCACGTTGTTCAGCCCGAGCAGGTTGACCTCGACGTGTCTGGCGAACTCCTCGCGGTCCCAGCCAGCGGCGTCGAACCGCTTCCAGTAGCCCGCGCTCCAGACGACCATGTCGAGCCCGCCGAGGGCCAGGCGCACATCCTCGGCGGCGCGTTCGACCGCATCGGGGGCGACCACGTCAACCGGGATGGAAGCCATGGTGGCACCCGACACGACGCGCAGTTGGTCGGCTCGTCTACCGCTCACCGCCACCTGGGCGCCCCTGGCCGCCAATTCCGTGGCCAGGGCGGCGCCGATACCGCTGGACGCGCCGACCACCCAGGCTCGGCGACCGGCGATCTGGGAAGCCCTCGGACCGGTCATGGCCTGCCGCCAGCCGGATCGCGTTCCAGCCTGACCTGGGCGACGTCGAGGTAGCCCGACTCGAATCCGGCCTCGCAGTAGGCCAGGTAGAACTCCCACTTGCGCCGGAAGACCTCGTCGAACCCGAGCTCCTGGATCCGGGGCCAGGCGGCGTGGAAGGCCTCGCGCCAGCGGCGGAGCGTGTGCGCGTAGTGGCGGCCGAACGCGTCGACCTCGGTGACTCGGAGGCTCGTGTTGAGCGCAGTGGTCTCCTCCACGGCACGCAGGGACGGGATCAGCCCGCCCGGGAAGATGTGCCGCTGGATCCAGCCGAACGACCCTCGGGTGGCCAGGAAGCGATCGTGGGACATCAGGATGGACTGGATTGCTACGACTCCGCCGGGGGCGAGGCGCTCGTCCAGGGTCTGGAAGAACGCAGGCCAGAACTCCTCGCCGACCGCCTCGATCATCTCCACGCTCACGATCGCGTCGTAGGTGCCGTCGGCCTCCCGATAGTCCTGCAGGCGGATGTCGACGCCCGACTCCAGCCCAGCTGCACGCACCCGCTCGGCTGCGAGCTCGGCCTGCTCGGCGGAGAGCGTCAACGTCGTCACGTGGGCACCGCGACGCGCGGCCTCGACGGCCAGCGCCCCCCATCCCGTGCCGATCTCGAGCAGCCTGGTGCCGGCCCGCACGTCAGCCAGGTCGAGGATCGCGTTCACCTTCCGCAACTGGGCCGCCGCCAGGCTCTGGCCCGCCCAGGGCAGCTCGTCGCTGAACCGGGCTGAGCTGTACGTCATGGTCTGGTCGAGGAAGGCCGCGAAGAGGTCGTTGCTCAGGTCGTAGTGGGCAGCGATGTTCCGCCGGGCTCCCTCGGGCGAGTTCCGCTGCGCGTCCGGGATGGGTCGGTCCACGAGCCAACGCAGGCGCAACAGCCAGGGCGGCAGGGCGGTGGTCATCCGCTCGGCGAATGGAAGCAGCAGGTCGGCCAGGTCGGTGCCCGGCCCAGCCCGCCAGTCCCCGGCCATGTACGACTCCCCGATCGCCATCTTGGGCTCGTGGGCCAGGCGTTCGAAGAGCACGTTCGGCCGGACGATCTCAAGGACCGGACGGTCCCCCCGCGGCATGCGCTTCGGGTCATCCAGAAGACTCCCGTCGGGCAGTACCACGTCCACGGGAACCCGCCGGGCGACCGACGCGACCACGCGACGGGCCAGTGCCGCGCGCGCGCAGACCGGCTGCAGGACCTGGTGGCGCAGGCAGAGGGGCTCGGTGACGGGCTGGTCGATCATCGTGGTGGAGCTCATCTGACGGCCTCCAGTGAGTGCTTCGGACGGGGTTGGACAGGGAGTCGGCCAAGCCACAGCAGGACTCCGTGCAATCGGATCAGCGCGGTCACCTGCTGCGTCATGAGCGGATGGCGAAGGCTGGTGCGAAGCAGGTTGCTCCTCGTCGCCGGAACGGGTCGGCCTGACGTCGTGGCAGTCAGGACTCGCCTGCCGTCGCGGTCCAGCCCGATCGAAACGGCCACGCGATCGGGTGACAGCCGCAGGCGGACGGTGTACGTGCCGGAGACATCGTTGAAGGGCGAGACGTAGAACGCCTTGTCTGCGGTGGCGCGGCCCGAGTCGTCGACGTGCATCAGGTAGGCATGCCGCTCGCCGTAGGTGTTGTGCACCTCGAAGACCACGGCCAGCGGACTGCCATCCTCAGCAATGCACCAGAAGACGGTCAGCGGGTCGAACACGTGACCCAGCACGCGGGCATTGGCCAGCATCACGATCCGGGCCCCGTTGGGCAGATCCACGCCGTAGCGGGCGAGGAACCGCTCAACGTCCCCGCGGATCCCTCCCCCGAGCCGGCCCGAGTCGAGGTGGTCCCGGGCGTCGAAGCGCGCCAGGACGCTCAGCGGCCAACCGTACCGGGGAAGCTCGTCGACGTCGACCAGCCACTGGTAATGGCCGTAAGTGAACGAGTGGTGCCTTGGGACGCGCCGCGTGTGGCTGACCCGGCCGACGACAAGTGCTGGCAGCTCTGGCGCCTCGGGGATCGCTGACCGGTCGGCCCGGATGGACGTGTCCTCGATGTTGGGTCGTGGTGCCGCAGCCTGACTCACCATGCCACCCCGAGCTTCTCGGCAGCCCTGACCCCGGAGCGGCATCCATCCTCATGGAACCCCCAACCCAGGTGGGCCCCGGCGAAGGCCAGCCGCTGACCTCCCGCGACGCTGAGCCGCGCCGCCGCCGCAACCGACTCATGGGTGAAGACCGGGTGGGCATAGGTCATGCGTGCGGTGACCAGCTCCGGGTCGACCCGGCCGACCGCGTTGAGCGTGACGACATGGTCCTGCGTGTCCTCGATGCCCTGCAGCCGGTTCATCCAGTAGCTGACCGTCACCTGGGGAGCCACAGCAGTGCACGACTGGATGCGGTAGTTCCACGAGGCGCGGGCGCCCCGGCGGGTGGGCAGCAGCGAGGAGTCGCGATGCAGCCAGGTCTGGTTGACCGAGTACTTGATCGCGCCGAGGTCCCGCTTCTCCTCTGGCGCGGCGTCAGCCAGCAGATCCAGGGCCTGGTCAGCGTGAGTGGCAACGACAGCGCGATCGAAGGTGGCGAGCTGGCCGTCCTCGGTGCGCACGTCGACCCCGTCCTCATGCCGCAGCAGGGCCACGACACGGGCCGATCTGCGCGCGTCGGAAAGCCGCTGCACGACCCTTTCCACGTACGTCGCTGACCCGCCGGTCACTGTGCGCCAGGTGGGCGAACCGCTCACCGTGAGCATGCCGTGGTTGTCCAGGAACTGGAAGAGGTACCGGGCGGGGTACTGGGCCGAGTCCGAATCGCCGGACGACCAGACACACGAGATCAAGGGAATGGCGAAATGGCGGATGAAGTACGCAGAGAACCCCTCAGCCGCGAGGAACTCCCCCCATGTCGGGTCATCGTCGGACGACCCTGCCAGCAGAGCCCGGGCCGCGCGGTGGAAACGGGGCACGTCGGCCAGCATCCGCACGAATCGGGCGTCGGCAACCCTCCACGGCTGGGCCAGCAGCCCGCCGATCCCCCGACCGCCGGCGTACGACAGCCCGCACCCGTCACATGTGATGCTCATGCTCATCTCAGTGGGCTGTGTAGGGACGTCCAACTCTCGGAACAGGCGCAGCAGGTTCGGGTAGGTGCGCTCGTTGTGGACGATGAATCCACTGTCGATGCGCAGCCCCCGACCATCCAGCGCTCGAACCTCGTGAGTGTGGGCGTGGCCGCCGAAGAACGGCTCGGCCTCCAGCAGGGTCACCTCATGAGTGCGGGACAGCACGTAGGCGGCAGTCAGCCCGGAGACTCCAGCGCCGATGACTGCAGCTGTCGGGCGGGTGGAGATGGTCACTTGCTGCCTCCTGGTGATCGTCGAACCAGAGCTCCTGGGGGCTGGTCCTCACGGGGTCTTGTCTAGGCTTTGTCTATAGGCTAGGATCACTGTCAAGCCTTTGTCAAACCTTTGGAGGACGCCATGGAGATCACCCGGCAAGTCACCACTGCAAAGCACGTCGACCGAGTGTTCGACTACTTGGGCGACTTCACCACGACGACCGACTGGGACCCTGGCACGGTCGTCACCACGCTGGAGGCCGGCGACGGCGGCGTGAACACGCGCTACCGGAACGTCTCCCGGTTCCTCGGCCGCCAGACTGAGCTGACGTACGTGGTCGAGGGGTTCGAGCCGGGTCGGATGGTGCGCCTTCGCGGGGAGAACGCTTCCGTCGTGGCCGTGGACACGATGACGTTCGCCCCAACCCCATCCGGGGGCACGACCGTCACATACAGCGCGCGGTTCAGCTTCAAGGGGGTGACCCGCCTGGCCGCCCCAATGCTCGCCCCGGCGTTCCGACGCCTCGGCAACGAGGCCGAGCGAGGGTTGCAGCAGGCCCTGGACCGCCTCTGAGGCAGAGATGCACGAGCCATGTACACGATCAAGCGAGCAGCGGAGCTCACCGGTATCAGCGTCCCGACCCTGCGGGCCTGGGAACGCCGATACTCGGTCGTGCACCCGGAGCGGACCGAGTCCGGGTACCGGATGTACGACGCGAGCGCCCTGGCGGCCCTCACGACGATGAACCAGCTGGTCCACGACGGTTGGACACCCAGCCAGGCGGCCGCCGAGACGCTTCGGCGGGCGGCCGCGGACGGTGCGGCGACCCTGGGCGGTGCGGACCGGCTGGAGGAAGCGGGCAAGGCCCGCCCACCCACGGCCAAGCCCGTTCGACCGGAGCCCGGGAGCCCGGCCGGCGGCGTCGGCCCGGGCGTCGACACCCTCGCCCGAGCAGCCGCCGCGCTGGATCCCACGGCTGTCTCCGAACTGCTTGACGAGGCCTTCGGCGTGGCCTCCTTCGAGCAGGTCGCCGATCGTTGGCTCATGCCCGCGCTCACGGCGCTGGGCGACGCGTGGTCGCACGGACGCGTCAGCGTGGCCGGCGAGCACATGGTGTCCCATGCCGTCCAGCGCCGACTCGCAGCCGCCTACGAAGCAGCCGCGCACCTCATCGAGGGACGATCGGTCATCGTCGGGCTGCCCCCGGGGGCACGCCATGAGGTGGGCCTGCTCGCGTTCGCCGTCGCAGCGCGAAGGGCCGGCCTGCCGACCGTCTACCTCGGTGCCGATGTGCCCGCCGGCGAGTGGCCTGCAGTCGTGTCCGGGCACGGCGCCAGGTGCGTGGTCCTTGCGGTGCCGACCCAATCGGACGTGAAGGCCGCCAGAGCCGTCGTGGCTGAGCTGCGCGCAGCGCACCCCGGACTGGTGATCGCAGTCGGCGGGCGCATGCAGGACAGGGCCCCCGCCGGCTGCATCCGGCTCGGTCACAGCATCGGGGCCGCCGCCCGCGACCTCAGCAGGCTCCTGGCCGAGAGCACGACAGGATGACGGCTGCCGACTTGCAGTCACCCCCGCGCTTCGTACTCAGCCACTCGGTCGATCCGCCGCTGATGGCGCTCGGTGCCCAGGAACGGCGTCTCCACGAAGGCCCGGACGATCTCCAGCGCCTCCCCGACTGAGTGCATGCGTCCGCCGATGCCCATCGCGTTCGCGTCGTTGTGCTGGCGAGCCAGGGCGGCGGTCTCCACCGACCACGCCAGCGCCGCACGGATCCCACGGACCTTGTTCGCGGCGATCTGCTCACCGTTGCCCGACCCGCCCAGAACGATGCACAGGCTGCCGGGCTCCGCGACGGTGGCCTCGGCGGCTGCGAAGCAGAACGCCGGGTAGTCGTCCTCGGCATCGTAGTCGTGCGCCCCGTGGTCGACCACGTCGTGGCCGGCTTCGCGCAAGTACGCCGCGACGAGGTTCTTCAACTCATACCCGGCATGGTCACAACCCAGATGGATGCGCATGAACCCCAAGTGTGGCCGACGCGCGACCGTGAGTCTCCCCCGGAGCGCGGAACGTGGCGCCCTGCACCAGCGCGACCGGTTCTCGCGAGCAGGAGGCTTCCGGCGGTCCGACTGGCGATCGGGTCGTGAACTGGCCGTGGGAGAATCGGCGGATCGCCCGGTTGGCACTGGGCGCAGCTGTCGACAGATCAGGAGATCCCGTGGCCAACCCAGCCCTGTCCCGAGATGAGGCCGCCCAGCGGGCGACCATCCTCCAGATCGCGTCCTACGACGTCGACGTGGACCTGACCACGTCGCCGACCTCGTTCCGATCCGGCACGACCGTCCAGTTCGCCTGCCGACAGCCGGGCGCACAGACGTGGGTCGACATCATCTCCCCGAACCTGATCTCGGCCAGCCTCAACGGACACCCCCTGGATGTGTCAGGGTACGACGGCCAGCGGCTGGTCCTGCCCGCCCTGGCTGCCAGCAACACGTTCCACGTCCAGGCCGACTGCGCCTACTCTCGGACCGGCGAGGGCCTGCATCGGCAGGTGGACCCGGTCGACGGCGAGGTGTACCTGTACTCGCAGTTCGAGACCGCGGACGCCCAGCGCATGTACGCCTGCTTCGACCAGCCCGACCTCAAGGCGTCATTCACGTTCCACGTCACGGCACCCGATCACTGGCAGGTCGTGTCCAACTCCCCGACTCCGGTCCCGGCTCCCGTGCGCGACGGCGTGGCGCGGTGGGACTTCGCGCCCACCCCGCGGATCTCGCCGTACATAACCGCACTCGTCGCCGGGCCGTACCACGTCGTGCGCGACGAGTACGCAGGGCCGCACGGCAGCTACCCCCTGGGCGTGTTCTGCCGCGCGTCCATGGGGCCCTACCTCGACGCGGACGTCGTTCTTACCGAGACCAAGCAGGGGTTCGCCTTCTACGAGGAGGCGTTCGGCCACCCATACCCGTTCGCCAAGTACGACCAGTTGTTCGTCCCGGAGTTCAACGCCGGTGCGATGGAGAACGCGGGCGCGGTGACGATCATGGAGGACTTCGTCTTCCGCTCCCGGGTGACTGACTCCGCGTTCGAGGACCGGGCGAACACGATCCTCCATGAGTTGGCGCACATGTGGTTCGGCAACCTCGTGACGATGCGCTGGTGGGACGACCTGTGGCTCAACGAGTCGTTCGCGGAGTGGGCCTCGCACCACGTCATGGCGCACGCCACGCGCTACACCCATACCTGGAACACCTTCCTGAACCTGCGCAAGACCTGGGCCTACCGGCAGGATCAGCTGCCCTCCACCCACCCGATCGCCACCGACATGCACGACCTGGAGGCCGTCAAGCTCAACTTCGACGGGATCACCTACGCCAAGGGCGCCTCGGCGCTGCGACAGCTCGTGGCCTGGGTCGGGGAGGACGAGTTCCTGGCCGGGCTCAGGGCGTACTTCACCAAGTACAGCTGGGGCAACACGGAGCTTCGGGACCTGCTCGCCGAACTCGAGGAGGCATCCGGCCGGGACCTCGCCGCCTGGACCCGGGAGTGGCTCCAGACCGCCGGTGTCAACCTGCTGCGCCCGCAGCTCGAAGTCGCAGCGGACGGCACCTACGCCTCCGTCGCGATCGCCCAGGAGCCCCCGACCAGCCCGCCCGGGCTCGAGCCCGTCCTGCGCAGGCACCGCCTGCGCGTCGGCCTGTACTCGATCGATGATGGCCGGCTGACCCGCACCGACCAGGTCGAGCTCGACGTCGTGGGCGCCCGGACCATCGTGCCCGAGCTGTCCGGCCAGCGCGTCCCCGACCTGCTGCTGCTCAACGACGACGACCTGACGTTCGCCAAGATCCGCCTGGACCAGCGGTCGCTGGCCACGGCCGTGACCCACATCGGCGACGTGGTCGACCCGCTGGCCAGGACGTTGATCTGGGGTGCCGCCTGGGACATGACCCGGGATGCCGAGATGTCGACCGGGGAGTACCTGGACCTGGCGCTTGCGGGGCTCCCAGCCGAGACCGACGTCGGGGTCGTGTCGAAGGTGCTGCGACAGGTGGGCACGGCGATCGACTCCTACGCTGCGCCGGAGAATCGCGAGCCGTACCACCTGCGCCTGGCCGCCGGGGTCCACGCGGCGCTCCTGGCCGCCGAGCCAGCCAGCGACCACCAGCTTGCCTACGCCCGATCGCTCATCGACGTGGCCCGCACCGACGAGCAGCTGTCCCTGCTGGCAGGGCTCCTCGACGGGACGGCCGGCCTGGCGGGACTGTCCATCGACACGGACCTCCGCTGGCAGCTGCTCGGCCGTCTCGTTGTGGTCGGCCGCGCAGGCAAGGCCGCGATCGATGCAGAGCTCATGCGCGACAACACCGCCTCTGGCCGACGGCAGGCAGCCACCGCCCACGCGTCGATACCGACCCCGGAGGCCAAGGCGGCGGCGTGGGACGCGCTGGTCAACGACGCTTCCCTGCCCAACGCCATCATCGAGGCCACCCTCGGCGGGCTGCTCATCCCGGACCAGCGCGACCTGGTCCGGCCGTACCGCGACCGGTACTTCGAGGAGGTCCAGCGACTCTGGGCGTCCCGAAGCACCGAGATGGCCACCCTCATCGCCAGCTCGTTGTTCCCCTGGCTGATCATCGAGCCGGAGACCGTCGAGCGAACGAATGGACTCCTATCCGATCAGCAGGTCGCCGCCGGCCTGCGCCGAGTCGTCAGCGAGGGCGGCGATGGTGTCCAGCGCGCGCTCCGGTGCCAGGCGCGCGATGCAGCCGCGACCGCCTGACCGCTGGCTCACTCGGTCGTGGCCGGCTCCGCCACCTGCGTCCTGCGCGGCTTCGCCGGCTTGAGCCCCTGCCCCTTCACGGCGTCCACGAGCCGGCGCAGCAGCGCGAAGCTCGGCAGGTCCTCGATGAGCACCGGCCTGCCTGCCGCGTCGGTGAGCGGGACGCGCCAGTTCGGGTACTCCTGATCGGTGCCCGGCTGGTTCTGGGCCCGCCGGTCGCCCACCGCGTCGGTCAGCGCCACCCCCAGCAGCACCGAGGGCGAGGCGGCGAGGAGGCGATGCAGGGCCTCGATGAGGTCCTCATCGTCGCCGTCCTCATCCAGCCAGCCACGCTCCACGCAGATCTGACGCCACTCGGCGATCTGCGCGTTGCTCTCGGCGAGCTCCTCGTCCGCCGGCTTCGTCAGCAGGCCCAGCTCGCCGCGGATCCGGACATGCTCGCCGGCAAGGTAGCCCGCGGTGGGCGGCAGGTCGTGGACCGTGACGGAGGCCAGGCAGTTGGGCCGCCACTGCTCCGGCTGCCGCGGGATGTCCGGCTTCTGCGTGTAGTCCCTCTCGAACCAAATGATCGTCGTTCCCAGGATCCCGCGTGCGGCCAGGTAGTCCTGCACCCACTGCTCGACGGTGCCCAAGTCCTCGCCGACCAGCAACGCACCCGCCCGCTGGGCCTCCAGGGCCAGGATCCCCACGAGCGCCTCGTGGTCGCACGTCACGTACGTGCCCGAGTAGGCCGGCATGCCGTCGGGGACCCACCACAGCCGGAACAGCCCGAGGACGTGATCGATGCGGATGCCGCCGGCATGGCGCAGCACCGTCCGCAGCATGTCCCGATACGGGACGAAGGCGGCCTCGGCCAGGGCCTCGGGATTCCACGGCGGCTGCGACCAGTTCTGCCCCATCTGGTTGTACACGTCCGGCGGCGCGCCCACCGACACGCCGCGGGCCAACACGTCGCGCATGGCCCAGGCGTCCGAGCCCCGGGAGTGCACGCCGACCGCGAGGTCGTGGACGATCCCAGAGCGCATCCCGGCGTCCCTGGCTGCCTGCTGGGCCCGGGTGAGCTGCTCATCGAGCTGCCACTGGAGCCACTGATGCCAACGGACCCGATCGGCCAGCCGATCGCGCTGGGCCGCCACGGCCTCTGAGCGGGCGTCGGCCAGGCCCGCCGGCCACGCCGCACTGTCCGGGCCGTACTCGTCCACCAGCGCGCACCACGTGGCGAAGTCGACCAGCCCCTCCCCCTCGCGATCGACGAACGCCTCGAAACGGGCCTGTCGACCGGCCGACAGCGGAGCCCGGAACAGGATCCCCAGCGCCTCGGACTTCGCCGCCCAGATCACATCCCGATCGATCAGGTCAGCGGACTTCGACAGCGCCTTGACCGGGGCCGCGAGCGCCTCGATGCTGGCCCGGTCGTCGGCGCTGAGGTTGGCGTACTCCTCGACGGCCTCCACGCGCAGGTAGATCGGGTTGGCGAACCGGCGGGTCACCGGGAGGTACGGGGACGGCTCCATCGGCGCGATCGGCGAGGCGGCGTGCAGCGGGTTCACGAGGACGAAGTCCGCACCGTCGGCATGCCCGCTCCAGGCGGCCAGCTCGGCGAGGTCGACCAGGTCTCCGATCCCCCACGAGCCCTGCGACCGCATCGAGTAGACCTGGGTCATGAACCCCCACTGACGGCCTGCAGCCAGCGCGGGGGACTCCAGTCGGGCCGGGGTCACCACGAGCGGGCACGACGACTCGCGCACCACCCCGTCGGAGCCCTCACTGCGGGCCCACATCCGGTGCCAGCCCAGGGGCAGGTCCCACGGGACCCGGAAGGCAGCTTCACCGACGAGCACGCCGTCCACGTGGCGTGGCTCCACCCAGCGGTCCACCTGGTCGATGAACCAGGCGGGGCCGCCCTGCTCCAGGTCGATCCACATCCGCACCGGCTCCCCATTCGGGACGTGCACCCAGCACTGGCTGTCCTGGCCGGACCGGCTCACGAACACCGGCGGCAGCATCCGCCGCCACGACTCGTTCCGCCGGGCGTACAGCGAGTGCCAGACCGCGTCCGGGGTCGAGACGTCGAGACCGAGTGCGGTCAGGACCGCCTTGATCGTGGCAGCCCCCACGCGGTGGTACTTGCCGGACTGGTCCCAGTACTCAACCGCGACCCCGTAGGCCCTCGCCAGCTCGGTGAGCTCCGAAGTGGGCTCGACGAACTCCGGTTCCACGACTGCTGGAGCGTCCGCAGTCCCGCTGGGCAGGGTCTCGGAACCGGCTTCGGGGGTGCGTTCTGCGCTCGCCACTGTGGCCTCCGGTCTGGATCTTGGGATGCCCCGTGAATCCCGGGCGCGCAGTCGCCGGTCGTGGACGGACTGCGCCGGTGGGCATGTGGGTCAGGCTAGGCGCTGCCGGGCCCACCGCGCACGCCCGGGAAGCTGATGCCGCTCGGGAGCCGGGCAGGGGCGGGAATCGGGCAGGGGCGGGAATCGGGAAGGGGCGGGAATCGGGAAGGGGCGGGAATCCAGTGGGGTCCGACCACCTCGATAGGCTCAACCCGTGATCGATCTTGCTGCGGAAGGAACCACCCTGCTCTCCGGAGCCTGGGGCCACGTCCTCGTGATCGCGATCGTACTGATCGCCGCAACCGCGATGCACATGCTGGCTAACCGGATGATCCAGCGGGCCGTGGCCCGCTGGATCAAGGTCGGCCACAGCCGCGGGGAGTCCCTGACAGACACCCCAGAGGAGACCGTCGAGCTGCAGTCGATGATCATGGCCCAGCGGCGTGACCAACGGGCCCAGGCGATCGGGCAGCTGCTGCGCAATGCGCTGATCCTGACCATCTGGGGACTGGCGATACTGCTGATCCTGGCTGAGCTCGGAGTGAACATCGCGCCCATCATGGCCAGCGCCGGCGTTGTCGGCATCGCCCTGGGCTTCGGCGCCCAGGCCCTGGTCAAGGACTACTTCTCCGGCTTCTTCATGATCGTCGAGGACCAGTACGGCGTTGGGGACCTCGTCGACGTGGGTCCAGTCGTCGGAACGGTCGAGGAGATCACCCTGCGGGTGACCCGGATCCGGGACGTGAACGGCGTCGTGTGGTACGTCCGCAACGGCGAGATCCTGCGGGTCGCCAACCAGTCGCAGGGCTGGACGATGGCGATGGCGGTGATCCCCGTCGCCTACAGCGCGGACCTCGAGAAGGTCCGCAGCATCGTCCGCGATGTCGGCCTCCAGATGTACAACGATCCGGACACGCGCCAGATGCTGCTGGGACGGCCCAAGTTCGCCGGCGTCGAATCGGTCTCCGGCGAGGCGGTGTACATCCGCGTCATGGCCAAGGCCCGGGCCGCCGACACGACCAACCTGTCCCGTCGGCTGCGCGAGGAGCTGAAGATCGCGTTCGACACCAATGGCGTGGTCGTGCCGATGCTCCAGCGGCCGGTCAACTTCGGCCCCGACGGCACGCCGCTGCCCCCCGGCACGATCCCCCCCCGCTAGGGGCCGCCAGGGGCCCGGTCCCCGAGTCGGGCCGGCCGGGGCTGGCTGCTAGGGACCAGCGGTTGCGCTTGGTCCCCGCACCACGAGACTGGCTCCCATGGTGCCTTCGCGCGCGGAACCTCCCCACCCCCCCGACGACGCCTCGGGGCAACCGCAGGCCCCAGCCGGCCGGCTGGCCCTGGTGACGGGGGCCACCGGATACGTCGGCGGCCGGCTGGTCCCCGAGCTGCTCGCGGCTGGCCTCCGGGTGCGAGTGCTCGCCCGGCATCCCGACCGCCTTCGCGACCTCCCCTGGGTGGACGCAGTCGAGATCAGCGTCGGCGACGCCGCCGACCCGGCAGCAGTGCTCACCGCGCTGACCGACGTGGACATCGCCTACTACCTGATCCACTCGATCGGCGCGGCCCCGGACTTCCACGAGACGGAGCGGCGCGTGGCGACGACCTTCGCCGCCGCGGCTCGTTCGGCCGGCGTCGGCAGGATCGTCTACCTGGGTGGGATCTCCCACGATCCCAACCTCTCCCCCCACCTGCAGTCCCGTGCGGAGGTCGGCCGGATCCTCCTGGCCAGCGGCGTGCCGACTGCCGCCCTCAACGCAGCCGTCATCATCGGATCGGGATCGCTGTCATTCGAGATGATGCGATACCTGACTGAGCGCCTGCCGGTCATGATCACGCCCAGATGGGTGCGCACCCGGATCCAGCCCATCGCCATCCGCGACGTCCTGCGATACCTGGTCGAGTGCGCCGACCTGCCACCGGACGTGAGCCGGACATTCGACATCGGCGGGCCGGACGTGCTGACCTACGAGGAGATGATGCAGAGGTTCGCCGCGGTGTCGGGACTGCCCCGCAGGCGGATCCTGCCAGTATCAGCCCTCCAGCCAGAGCTCTCCGCGCGGTGGATCGGACTGGTCACGCCGCTGCCCAGCCGCGTTGCCCGCCCGCTCGTCGCCTCGCTGCGCAACGAGGTCGTGTGCGCCGAGGACGACATCCGCCGGTACGTCCCCGACCCTCCCGGCGGGCTGCTCGGCTTCGACGAGTCGGTACGCCTGGCCCTGACCCGGATCAGGGACGCTGACGTGGCCACCCGTTGGGCCAACGCCTCGGTCCCCGGAGCCCCGAGCGATCCCATGCCGAGCGACCCCCAATGGGCCGGTGGATCCCTGTTCACCGACGACCGGACGGCCACGGTACCTGCGTCCCCGACCGCGCTCTGGGCGGTGATCGAGTCGATCGGCGGAGACAACGGCTGGTACTCCCTGCCCTGGGCCTGGGAGCTGCGCGGACTCGTGGACCGGGCAGTCGGTGGCCCCGGCCTGCGTCGCGGCCGGCGCCATCCCCGCGAGCTCAACGTCGGCGAGGCGTGTGACTTCTGGCGCGTCGAGGAGATCGTCCCCGGGCGGCTGCTGCGGCTGCGAGCCGAGATGAAGGTGCCCGGACTTGCCTGGCTGGAGTTCCACGTGGGCCAGCCCGCTCCCGGCGTCACGACGCTGCGCCAGCGGGCGACCTTCTACCCCCACGGGCTGGCCGGCCAGGCCTACTGGTATGCGGTCCTGCCCTTCCACGGTATCGTCTTCGCCTCAATGCTGACCCGGATCAGCGCCGCCGCGGCGCAGCGCGATCGCCAGGCGCCTCCGGGCTAGGGCGGGCTGGGCGCGTCGACCGGGCCGGGGAAGGCGTTGACCATCGCGAAGGCCGCCCGCGTGAGGTACTCCCACAGCTCGGCCTCGTCCTGATCGCTCACGCCGTGCTGCGCTGCTGCCACATCGAGGGCTGCGCGCATGTTGGCAAGCCACGCATCATGGGCGGCGGCATCGACGGGGAACGGGGCGTGGCGCATCCGCAGCCTCGGGTGGCCCCGCTCCTGGGAGTACGTGGTGGGCCCGCCCCAGTACTGCTCCAGGAACAGCTGCAGCCGCTCTGCTGCGGGGCGGAGGTCCTCCTCCGGATAGAGCGGCCGGAGCACCGGGTCGGTGGCCACTCGGGCATAGAACTGGCCGATCAGCGTGTCGAAGAACTCATGCCCGCCGAACCTCTCGAACGGGCCGGCAGGGGAGGTCATGGGCCGAATGTAGCCCGGCTACCCTGATACGCACGACCGACGACGGGCAGCGGGAGGGTCAGGGCGGATGTCGATCACGAGGGAAGCCGACTGGTGGCGCAGCGCCGTCATCTACCAGGTGTACCCGAAGTCGTTCGCCGACTCCGACGGGGACGGAATCGGCGACATCGCAGGGATCCGGTCCCGGCTCCCCCACCTGGCACGGCTCGGCGTGGACGCGGTGTGGGTGTCCCCGTGGTATCGCTCCCCGCAAGCCGACGGCGGCTACGACGTCACCGACCACCGGCTGATCGACCCGGCCTTCGGCACCCTCGACGACGTCGACGCACTGCTCACCGAGGCCCACGACCTGGGCATCAAGGTGATCGTGGACATCGTGCCCAACCACACGTCCGACCAGCACCGCTTCTTCCAGGAGGCGCTGGCCAGCCCCCCCGGCTCGGCTGCGTGGCAGCGCTACCACTGCCGTCCCGGCGCCGACGGCGGCGCCAGCCCGCCCAACGACTGGCTCTGCGAATTCGGGGGCCCCGCCTGGGACCCGATCACCGACGCAGGGGGTCGACCCACCGGATGGTGGTACCTGCACCTCTTCGACTCCTCGCAGCCGGACCTGAACTGGGACCACCCCGACGTGCAGCAGGAATTCGCCGAGATCCTCCGGTTCTGGTTCGACCGCGGGGTGGACGGATTCCGGATCGACGTCGCCCACGGCCTGGTGAAGGCGCCGGGCCTGCCCGACTACGCCCGCTACCGGGTCCCGCCCACTGCATCGCCGCACTGGGACCAGCCCGGGGTGCATGAGATCTGGCGCGACTGGCGACGGCTGGCCAACCAGTACACCCCGCCACGGGCCTTCATCGGTGAGGTCTGGGTGGCCACGCCGCAGGCGCTGGCCGCCTACCTGCGCCGTGAGGAGCTGCACGCCGCGTTCAACTTCCACTACCTCAAGGCGCCCTGGCTGGCCCAGGACGTACGGTCGGTGATCGACCGATCCCTCCGCGAGGCCGGGCTGGTCGGCGCCCCCACGACCTGGGTCCTCGAGAACCACGACGTGCCCCGCGTGCGCACGCGGTACGCGCAGGAGCTCGCCGGCGCCACGCGGGCAGGCGGTTCCCTGACCGGGCAACCGCCCAGCGGGAACGACGACGCCCGCGGCCTGGCCCGGGCCCGTGCCGGGATGGTGTTCATGCTGGGCCTTCCCGGATCGGCGTACATCTACCAGGGGCAGGAGCTGGCGCTGCCGGAGGTCCTGGACCTGCCCGCCGAGGTCCGCGCAGACCCGGCCTTCCGCCGCACGCAGGGCACGGATGGCTTCCGCGACGGCTGCCGGGTGCCCATCCCGTGGACCGTCGAGGGGACCTCGTTCGGGTTCAGCCCCACTGGGGCCTCATGGCTGCCCCAACCCGCGGGCTGGGGACAGGTGAGCGTGGCGGCGCAGAGCGGGGACCCTGGATCGACGTTGGAGCTCACGCGCCGGGCGATCCGGCTGCGTCGGGCCGAGCAGGCGCTCGGCGACGGGGACCTGTCCTGGATGAGCCGCCCACAGGACACGTGCCTGGCGCTGCGCCGCCCTGCCGATGGCAGCGATCCGCATGTGATCGTGGCCCTGAACATGGGCGACGAGCCCGCCCTCGTGGCGGCCTGCGAGGTCCTCCTCTCCAGCGGCTCGGACCCCGAGCCAGCCGACGGCGGGTTCTGGCTCGCGCCGGACACCGCAGCCTGGTTCCGCTGAGCAGGGGCCCTAGAACCTGCCGAGCACGGGGGCCACGATCACCTTGACGATCATCGCAATCGGGTATGCCAGCGCGTAGCCGAGGTTCACGCGCGGGTCGGCGCCGGCCCGCTCATTGGCAAAGGTGAGGACGGCGGGCTGGGTCTGGAAGCCCGCGATCACGCCGGTCAGCCTGGGGCCGGCCAGTCCGGCCACCAGTGGGCCGAGCATCGTCAGGCCGAACGCCGCGAATGCGGTGACGACCAGGCCGGCACCCAGGATCCGCATGCCCTGATCGGTCTGCAGCGCTGCGACGAGGTCGTCGCCGGCGTTCGTGCCCGCGTAGGCAAGGAACAGCACTATGCCCAGCTGGTTCAGCGCCGTGGCAGCTGGGAATGGCAGCGCCCAGATGAGCGGACCGGAACGCTGGACCCGGCCCAGCAGCAGGCCGACGACCAGGGGGCCGCCGGCCATCCCCAGCTCGAAGGAGCCCCCGCCGGGCAACGGGAACCTGACCAGCCCCAGGAGCAGGCCGGCCAGCAGTCCCAGGGCGAACCCGGTGACGTCCATCTCGCCAGCCCCGCGCTCCGAGTCGCCCAGCATCTTGGCGACACCGGCCATCCGCTCCCTGGGCGCGACCACGCGCACCCGGTCGCCGATCTGCAGCACCAGGTCGTCGGTGGCCAGCAGGTCCACGTCTCCGCGGCGCACGCGCGTGGCAGTGGCTCCGAACCGACGCAGCAGGCGCAGCTCCGCGATGGTCCGCCCCGCGATCTCGTGGTTGGACACCGCCACCCGTCGGAAGTCCAGCTCGCTGCGGTCGAGGGCCAGGTACGTGGCGCTGGGCCGGCCCAGCCTGGCGACCACCGAGTCCACCGCGTCCCGCGCCCCGATCACGGCCACCAGATCACCGGGAACCGGGCGGAACCCGTCGGTGGCCACCCGGACCACCCCGTCGCGCTTCGTGCGCGAGAAGATGACGTGACCCTCCTCGACGATCGTCCCCAGCATCGGCAGGTCGGGCTGCGTGACATGGATCGTCTGGTGGACGAGCTCGGGCGGGGGCTCGTCGGCCGCCTCGGCCTCCGACGCGTGTGGGAGATGGGCCACGCCGGTCAGGGCGACCGCCGCGACCATCCCGAGCACGCCACCCAGATACGTCACCGAGTAGCCGACAGTGGGGTCGTCGGAGCCAAGGGCCTCGATCGCCGCAGCGAGCGCAGGCGTGTTCGTCAGCGCTCCCGCGTAGATCCCGGAGATGATCGGCCCGCTCAACCCGAGGAGGCTGCCCACGCCAAGCGCCACGCCCCCAGCCGCCACGAGGACGCCAACGACGAGGACCACCGCAGCCCGGTAGTTGCCCAGCACGTGGAAGAACTGCGGCCCGCTGGAGATCCCGATCCCGTAGGCGAAGATCGCCAGGCCGAGGATGCCCAGGATGCGTGGGATCACCAGCGCGGGGTCGTACGCAGAAGCGGCCAATCCCGCGAACAGGACAGCAGCCGATCCGAACGAGAAGCTCCCGAACCTGATGGAGCCGAGGAACGACCCCAGGGCCAGGACGGCGAACAGCAGGACCAGGGGCTCCTCAACCAGGAGGTCGAGCACGTGCACGGCACAGACTCTAGGTCGGCCGACCGAAGCTGACGTACGGCATTGGTCCCCAAACGACTGACGAACGGCCCGCGCTGCGGTGGTCGGGTGGCTTCGTGGCGACGTGGCTGCGGGGCCAGGTGGCGCGCGTTCAGGCCCAGCGCGAAGGGCGGACCAGCGCCGCCGGGAGCTTCGTTGCCCGCGACCCCCGCGCGGCCCGGACCTGCGCTGGTGTGAGGAACAGGGCCCCGGTCAGATCCGCCCCGGACAGGTCTGCGTCCCGGAGGTCGGCACCCGTGAGGTCGGCACCGCGGAGGTCGGCTTCCCGCAGGTCCGCGCCCATGAGGAGGCAGCCCCGCAGGCTCGCCCGGCGCAGGTCGGCGCCGCGCATCCGCGCTCCGACCAGGTCGGCGCCGCGCAGGTCGGGCCCCGGCCGCGGACGGTCGCGCAGGTGCGCGCTCGCCGACAGCAGCAGCTCGTTCACCCGACCGCGGGACTGCGCCAGGTCCAGTCCGAGCAGCTGGTCCGGGCTCCCGCCGGCCAGCCTCTCGACCTGGGCGAGGGCCGCGCGAAGCGACCGATCCAGGCTCGGCGGCATGCCGGCGTCCAGCGCCTCGGTCACGTACCAGGCCAGCTCGTGGAGCGTCCGGACGACCGGGAACACCGCGAACATCTGCCGTGCGGTGTCGGGGTCGCCACGCCAACCTCGACCGGCGAACGTGAGCACGTGCACCCGCTGTCCGGCGCCGAAGCACGTGTACGCCGCACACCCGCGGAATCCCCGGGTGTCGAGGTCCTCGTGGATCGAGCACGCATGGTCCTGGCCGAGGTTCGGGCAGGCGGACCCCGCTGGCTTGTCGATGGCGAAGTCCGCGGACCGGGCGAAGGCAAGGGCGACGCAGCACAGGCCCACGCAGCGCGAGCAGTCGTCGATCAGGTCCATGGGACTCCGTCCAGATCTACGCGCCCCGTCCGGCCGAGACGGCTGCGCCCAGTCCGGCCATTCCACCAGACACCGTCCGAGGGACTCGCCGGGACCCGTGAGCATCGCAGCCCGGTGGACCCGTCAGCTTCCGTCGGGACAATCCCAGACCACCGTGGGAGCCTGCTACCCATGCGCAGACTCTTCGAGGCTCGGACCAGGACCTACCGGGTCCGCCACCCGGAGACGACAGCTGACCGGGCCCCCGACGAGCTGGCCGGCGGCAACCCGCTACTGGGCGAGAAGCTCGGCACCCTGCTGGGCGATCCCGACGTGGTCCTGACCAGGGGCGTCGAACTCATCCGGTTCGCCACCGACGCCAGCCCCTACCGCATGTTCCCCAGGGCGATCGTGCTGGCCCGCGACGTCGAGGACGTCAGGAAGGTCTTCGGGTTCGCCCACGCCAACGGGATCCCGGTGACTTTCCGGGCCGCGGGGACCAGCCTGTCGGGCCAGGCCCAGGGCGACGGGATCCTGGTCGAAGTGCTGCGCAACTGGATCGGCTGCTCGGTCGAGGACGGCGGCCGCGTCCTGCGCAGCCGACCCGGCACCGTGCTCAGCCGGGCCAACGCTGCGCTCAAGCCGTACGGCTACCGACTCGGTCCCGATCCGGCGTCGAAGGCCGCCTGCACGATCGGCGGCGTCGTGTCCAACAACGCCAGCGGGATGTGCTGCGGCGTCGTCGAGAACTCCTACCGGACCCTGCGTGCCCTGACTGTCGTGCTGCCTTCGGGGACCGTGGTCGACACAGCCTCGCCCGACGCAGATCAGCGCCTCGCGGCTGCCGAGCCCGCGATCGCCGACGGCCTCATGGCCATCAAGGCCGCGATCGAGGCAGACCCTGCGATGGCCGCCAGGATCCGGGACAAGTACCGGATCAAGAACACCACCGGTTACTCGATGAACGCGTTCCTCGACGGGGAGACCCCGGTGGGGATCCTCCGGCGGTTGATGGTCGGCTCGGAGGGCACGCTGGGGTTCATCGCCGAAGCCGTCTTCGACACGGTCCCCGACGACGCCCACCACCTGACCTCCTTGATGTTCTTCCCAGACATGCACGCAGCCTGCTCGGCCGTCGCTCCCTTCGTGGCTGCCGGCGCGGCCGCCGTGGAGCTGATGGATCGGGCGTCGATAGCGGCCGTCCGGGGCCGGCCGGGCGTGGAGCCGCGCTGGGACGCCCTGCCGCCAACCGCGACCGCGCTGCTCGTGGAGTTCCGGGACGAGACGGCGGAGCTGTCCGCGCAGTCGGAGACGGCAGCAGCGCGGATCCTGGCCGGACTCGACCTGCTGGAGCCCAGCGACTTCACGCGCGACAAGGCGAAGTCGGAGCAGTACTGGGTGATCCGGAACGGGCTGCTGGCCAGCGTCGGGGGCGCGCGTCCGTCGGGCACCTCATTCATCCTCGAGGACGTCTGCTTCCCACCCGAGCGGCTGGCCGAGGGCGCGCTGGCGTTGCAGGAACTGTTCGAACGACATGCCTATGCAGCCGTAACCTTTGGCCACGCCTCCGCGGGGAACCTGCACTTCCTGGTCACGCCGTCCCTGGCCAAGCTGACGGAGATCGAGCGGTTCGACGCCTTCCTACGCGACGTCGTGCGAATCGTCACCGAGGACTTCGACGGGTCGCTCAAGGCCGAGCACGGAACCGGCCGGAACATCGCCCCCTTCGTGGCGCAGGAGTGGGGCCCGTCCGTCACCGAGCACATGTGGGCCGTGAAGCGGCTGATCGACCCGAGCGGGATCCTCTCCCCCGGCGTGCTGTTGACCGAGGGCCCCGACGCGCACCTCGCCCACCTCAAGACTGCCCCGACCATCGAGGCGGTGGCCGACCGCTGCATCGAGTGCGGCTACTGCGAGAGCGTCTGCCCCAGCCGGCGGGTGACGACCACCCCTCGGCAGCGGATCGCGCTGCGCCGGGAGATGATGCGCCAGCCCAAGGGCTCCCCGGTGGCCGAGGAGCTGGCCCGGACCTACTCGTACGAGGCCGTCGGGACCTGCGCGGGGGACGGCACGTGCTCGATCGCCTGCCCGGTGGACATCAACACCGGCGACATGATGAAGGCGTTCCGGGTCGAGGCCCACAACGAGGCTTCCGAGCGCGTCGCGCTGCTCCTTGCCAAGCAGTACGAGGCGATGGAGCGCCTCGGGCGCGTCTCCATCCGGACCGCGAACGCCGTACGCGAGGTGGCCGGTGACGACCTGGTCTCGGGCATCACCGACCTCGGCCGGACGGTCATCGCCCATGAGGTCCTGCCCCGCTGGTTGGCGGAGATCCCGGGTGCGGCAGCCAGCCAGCTCCCCGAGACGGATCGGACGCGGGCCACCGCCGTGTACTTCCCCGCCTGCATCAACCGGATCTTCGGCAACCCCCGATCGCTGGCCGACCAGCCCAGCCTGCCCGGGGTGGTCGTCGAACTGGCTGACCGGGCCGGCGTGCCGGTGTGGATCCCAGGAGACGTCGCGGGCACGTGCTGCGGCACGGTGTGGCACTCGAAGGGATACGACCAGGGCAACAGGTACATGGCGAACAAGGCGATCGGCAGGCTCTGGCGGTGGACCGACGAGGGCCGGCTGCCCGTGGTCGTGGACGCGACATCCTGCACGCTCGGCCTGATCCATGAGGTGGAGCCCTACCTGTCGCCGCGCAACGCCGAACGGCATCGCGCGCTGCGGGTGCTCGACTCCATCGAGTGGGCACGCCAGGAGCTCCTGCCGCGGCTCGAGGTCAAGCGTAAGGTCGGGTCGGCCGTGATCCACGCCACGTGCGCGGGGCAGCACCTGCGACTCAGCGACGCGCTGGCCGAGGTCGCCGGTGCGCTGGCCGAGGAGGTGACCCAGCCGATCTACGGCACCTGCTGCGGGTTCGCCGGCGATCGCGGGATGCTCCACCCCGAACTGGCCGAGGCGGCCGGCGTGGAGCAGGCCGCCGAGCTCGCCGGCCGCAAGTTCGACGCCTACCTGTGCAGCAACCGCACCTGCGAGCTGGGCATGACGCGCGTCATCGGTCGGGACTACGCCTCGTTCCTCTTCCTGCTGGAGTCGGCGACCCGATAGGAGCCGGCCAAGCGGGCGGGGCCCGCCCACGGGCCGACTGCACGACTGCGGTCCACGACAGCGACCTCCCCCGTCGAGGCCGGGCTACTTGCGCGTGAGCTTGCGGTAGGTGGCGCGATGCGGCCGGACCGAGTCGGCGCCGAGCCGCTCCACCTTGTTCCGCTCGTAGGAGTCGAAGTTGCCCTCGAACCAGAACCACTGCGACTCGCCCTCGTAGGCAAGGATGTGGGTCGCGATCCGGTCGAGGAACCACCTGTCGTGCGACGTGATGACCGCGCACCCGGGGAACTCCAGGAGGGCGTTCTCCAGCGATCCGAGGGTCTCGACGTCCAAGTCATTGGTCGGCTCGTCCAGGAGGATCAGGTTCCCGCCCTGCTTGAGGGTCAGGGCGAGGTTGAGCCGGTTGCGCTCGCCGCCGGACAGCACCCGAGCCGGCTTCTGCTGGTCGGGGCCCTTGAACCCGAACACGCTGACGTAGGCACGCGACGGCAGCTCGACGTTGCCCACCCGGATCCAGTCCAGGCCCTCGGAGACGACCTGCCACACGTTCTTGGTCGGGTCCAGGCCAGCCCGGCTCTGGTCGACGTAGGACAGCTTCACGGTCTCGCCAACGCGGATGTCGCCGGACGTGGGGAGGGTCGCCTTGTCCGACGTGTCGCCGTTGGCCGCGGCCACGATCATCTTGAACAGCGTCGTCTTCCCCACGCCGTTGGGTCCGATGACGCCGACGATGCCGTTGCGGGGCAGTGAGAAGCTCAGGTCGTCGATCAGCAGCCGCTCGTCGAACGCCTTGGTCAGGTGGGAGACCTCAACCACCGTTGATCCCAGCCGGGGGCCCGGCGGGATCTGGATCTCCTCGAAGTCCAGCTTGCGGGTCTTCTCAGCCTCGGCCGCCATCTCCTCGTAGCGCTCCAGGCGGGCGCGGCTCTTCGTCTGGCGGGCCTTCGCGTTCGAGCGCACCCACGCCAGCTCATCGGTCAGGCGCTTCTTCAGCTTGGCGTCCTTCTGGCCCTCGACCTTCAGGCGCGCTGCCTTGGACTCCAGGTACGTGGAGTAGTTGCCCTCGTACGGGAATGCCCGCCCCCGGTCGAGCTCGAGGATCCACTGGGCGACGTTGTCCAGGAAGTACCGGTCGTGGGTGATGGCCACGACCGTGCCCGGGTACTCCTCGAGGTGCTGCTCGAGCCACTTGACGCTCTCCGCATCCAGGTGGTTGGTCGGCTCGTCGAGCAGGAGCAGGTCGGGCTGCTGCAGCAGGAGCTTGCACAGCGCGACCCTGCGGCGCTCCCCTCCGGACAGGACCGCGACCTCGGCGTCCCCCGGCGGGCAGCGCAGCGCGTCCATCGCCTGCTCGAGCTGGCTGTCGAGGTCCCAGGCGTCGAGGTGGTCGATCTTCTCCTGCAGCGTCCCCATCTCGGTCATGAGCGCGTCGAAATCCGCTTCCGGGTCGGCCATCAACTCGGAGATCTCGTCGTACCGGTCCAGCAGCGCCCTGGTGGCGGCCACGCCGTCCTCGACGTTGCCGAGCACCGTCTTCGTCTCGTCGAGCACCGGCTCCTGAGCCAGGATGCCCACCGTGCAACCGGCGGCCAGGGCCGCGTCGCCGTTGGACGGCTGGTCCAGCCCCGCCATGATCCGAAGCAGGCTGGACTTGCCTGCCCCGTTGGGACCGACGACGCCGATCTTGGCGCCCGGCAGGAAGGACAGGGTCACGTTGTCGAGCACGACCTTGTCCCCGTGGGCCTTGCGCGCCCGGCGCAGGGTGTAGATGAACTCAGGCATGGGGAAAGGGTATCGGCGATGGGACGACGCGCCCCACCGCCGACTCCCCGTTCCCCGCCCCCGACTCCCCGTTCCCCGCCCCCGACCCCCAGACCCCGCGCACCTCCCTCCCGCGACCCCCTCCGCGCGCCTCCCTCAGCGACGCCCTCCGCGCATCGACCAGCGCGGCGATCCCCTCGCCAGGATTGGTCAGGCGGCGCTGGCCTCGCGATCCATCGGCGACTCCGACTTGGTTGCCGACCCGGCAGCGGCGGCACCTTCGCCCGCGACCTGCGACTGGTCCGCGGACCACGGATCAGACACCGTCGTCTGGGGACCGATGGGCGCCCGCTCGTACCGGGCCCGGCATCGGGACAGGTCCAGGCCGAAGCTGAACGCATCGATGTCGGTGTAGGTCACCGGCAGGCGCGCGCCGGATCCACCTGGCAGCTCACGGTCGACCACGCGTTGGCGAAGGCGTCCGTACACGACGACGGGGTGCCCCTTGGCCAGCGACTCCCGCGCGTTCTCCGCGGCGCGCCGCCATGCCGTGACGGCCCAGTAGGCCGTCTCGCCGTCAGCCCACCGCCCGGAGGTGCGGTCGAACCGCTTGACGGTGGAGGCGACCCGGAAGGTTGCCATGGGATCCCCACGCTCGGTCACCCGGTACGCCACATCCGACACCAAGTTGCCGGACACCGTCACGGTCGTCTCGTTCATTCCTTCCCCAATCCGGCTCCGAGGAGCCCAGTCGGCTCCGCGGAGCCCCCGAGCCGGCACCCGTTGGCGCCATGCGTGCCCACCTTCTGGGAAGGGACCCGGTTTGGCCAGCCCCCCAGCGGGATCTGTGGACGACCCCGGGAACCGACGGAACCGCTGTCAGGCAGTGAGCGGGCTTGCGATCGCGACGGCGGAGGCCAGCCCATGGCTGAGGAGGTCCTCGGCGAGCAGTCGCTCCACGTCGTCGCGCACGAAGTGCCTCGTGCGCAGGCTCCGGTGCACCCACCTGGAGTCCCGGGCCCGACCCATGACGTGCTCCGTGGCCAGCATCCGCGCCTTGATCCTGGACAGGTCGCCCTCGTCACCCTCCGGATGCCTCTGGTAGGCGCCCGTGGAGGCTGCCGCCTCGAGGATCGCGGCACCGAGGATCTCCCGAGCGCGCCCCGGCGCGTCGCGATGGACCTGGGCGCCGCCGTGCAGCAGCCGGCGCTGCTCGTCCTCGGGCATTGGATGCACATCGGCGGCGATGAAGCCGACGACCCGGGGCCACCGCCCCGCCGACCAGGCCGCGCCGGCGCACGCCTCGACGAGGTCGGCCATGCGGGCCCCGGACGGACGCCAATCGAGCCACTCGCCCAGGCCGCCGGCGCGGGAGACCTCCGTCAGGTTCGCATCCGTCGTGAACCGGTCCGCCCGGCCCGCGCACAGGGGGCATCCCGGGCCCACGATGACTGTGTGCGCGTGCAGGACGACCTCAAGCACCGAGTCCCCCACGAGTTCAAGGCGCTGGAACTCCCGGCCCCGGCCGGTCCGGATGGCCTCCATGGCGGCCGGGCCCAATGGACCCAGCCTGGTCAGCACCGCGCGGCGCTGGGCTGCCTCCGCGACTGGATCCCGGGCGCTCCCCGGACCGGACGGACCGGCGCCCGCGGACCCTCGCATGCCCCGGATTGTCCCCCGCGGCGGCGCCGCAAGCCCGTCGGAGCACCAGCGTCCAGCGAGCATTGCCGAGGGCCCGCCGCGGAACATCGCGTGGTCGTCGGCGATCGGCACGCTGATCGTCACCGCACGCCGATCACCGTGTGGCGAGGGTGCCGAACGCCCAGCAAGACTGCGACCACGCTCTGGGCCAGCAGCGCGCCGACCCGGCGACGGACGCCACGGGAGGAGGTCCTGCTCAACTCGCCTCAGCCGACAGCGCGAGGGACCTGGTCCTCCGTCCGAACCCTGCTGAGCATGGCCAGCGCGACGAGCAACCCGAACGCGGGCAGGGCCATGAGCGCGGCCGCCGGGTCGAGCTTGCCCAGCGGCACGAGGACGAGCACGGTCAGCCAGTGCAGCCAGATCAGCGGCGCGGCCCGGCGCAGGATCGGGAAGTCACCCCAGCGCACCATGACGATCAGCCCGCTGAGGTTCCAGCCGTAGAGCGACAGGGTGGCGTGCAGCATGAGGATCTGCTCGCCGGTGAGCTCCATGCCGGGGAACAGGTAGGTCACGATCTCCCCGACCCCCGTGAGCGCGGTGACGACGAGGAAGCCCAGCCCGGAGGTGAGGAGCGTCCGCGGCTGGGAGGGTCGGGAGTGGGACCGGAACAGGCCCAGGAGCATCAGGACGATCCCGAACAGCGCATTGGCGACGAGGATCTCCAGGAGCGTCGCCTCCAGCAGGATGAGCACGAAGAAGGCAACCACCCCGCACGTGATCCCCCAGAACGTGAGCTCGGTGAGCGCGACGTACTTGAGCGAGCCGCTCTCGGGCATGAACGTGAACAGGACCGCGAAGGTCGCCAGCGAGATCGGGAAGGAGTAGAAGAGGAAGAAGATGTCCAGCGCGAGCTTCTCGACGTGCCACAGGTGGAGCCACTGGTTGTTGATGATGACCACCGAGCACGTCAGGACGCCGACCGAGAGGCACAGCAGCGAGGTGTGCAGGAACTTCTCCCTCGTGCGGCCGGCGCGGAGCAGGTCAAGCGGCAACCAGCCGAAGCGCTGGACGCGGGCCCGCTCGACCAACGCGCACAAGGGCAGGGAGAGCAGCAGCGTCACGGTGTAGAGGCCGAGGAACGCCGTTACCGCGTAGGCGGCCGACAGCCCCAGCCACGCGTACAGGTGCCGCCCCACCCGGCCACCACCGCGCACGAACCACAGGAGCACGAAGCCCCCGCAGCACAGGTTGAACAGGAAGATGTGCAGCCGGTTGAAGTCGAAGCGGTCGCTGGGCAGCACGGTGTCGAGGAAGCCGAAACCGAGCGCCAGCGTGAGCGCTGCCGACAGCAGAACCCGCTGCGCGAACCCCATGGGGGCCACGCGCGACACGCCTGGTGCGCGCGGCCCGGGCGGCATGGGCGCCACG
>JBAVLA010000116.1:0-10231 GCA_049688595.1 Candidatus Nanopelagicales bacterium
CCGGCGTAGGTTTGCGGTCAGGCACAGGAAGGGGTCGGGCATGGCCGACACGGCCAGGTTCTGCTGGCGCTGCCCAGTCCTGGCAGATCACGCGCTAATCATGTCCACGCTCGAGGCCTGGTCCGTCGGCCCGGTCGCGCTCGACGCCCTCCCACCGCGACTTGTCACCGAGGCCGCCGACACGTCCTTCATCGTCGAGTCGGCTGACGGGGACCTGGCCGGA
Source organism: Candidatus Nanopelagicales bacterium (assembly GCA_049688595.1). Taxonomy (GTDB): domain Bacteria; phylum Actinomycetota; class Actinomycetes; order S36-B12; family CAIYMF01; genus Prado023. The sequence goes on from JBAVLA010000116.1 coordinate 224, forward strand.
TTCGTGTTCGCCCTCGTGACCCAGGCCGAGCCCGCGACCGGGTACATCCACTTCGTCTGGGTGAGTCCCGAGCTGCGCAGGCAGGGCTTGGGCCGACGAATGTACGAGCGGGTCTACGAGCGACTCCGGCGGCGTGGTTGCACCCGGGTGGCCGCTGTCGCCTCACCTGGGAACCGGGGTTCGATCCAGTTCCATCGCAGGCTGGGGTTCGAACCGGTCGCCGCGGGGCACGCGAGCAGCAGCCCGGCTCCGACGGACAGAGCTGATCGGACGTCGGACGTGGACAGCATCGTCCTGGCGCGCCACATCTGAGGCGCGTGGACAGGTCGCAGCAGGCCACCCGTCAGTCCACAGGACGGCTCGATCCGCCAGCCCCATCCCCGGAGTCCGTCTGCGTGTCCGCGGGCTGCGGGACGGCCCGGAGTCGCTCAGCCGGGCGCGCGGCAAGCCGATGCGGGACAGTGGGGTCCGGGATCCAGCCGTCTGGCGTGTGCCGGTACCAGCCGACCTCCTCGGAATCGCGACTGAGCGGAGCCAGCGCCACGAGGTCGCCGAGCGCCTCGCCCGTTGCATCCGCGCGCTCAATGCGAACCCGTGGCTCGTCCTCGGAGTGCTCGCCGGAGTCGCCATGCAAGGGTGTGGCCACCCCGGTTGGCTCGTCGGGGACGACCACGAAGAACCTCGCCGGGACATCGCTGTCCAACGGGCTGAAGTGCTCCCGGTGCCGACGAGTGGTGAGGACGAAGTCCAAGTAGTCGAGCTCGAGGTCCCAGAAGTCCGCCACGACGCCCCCCCGGCAGGAGGGCTCCCAGCCCGGCTGGCTCCAGCGTTCCGGGCCCAGGCGAGCGCCAAGGACTGCATCCAGCACAGCCTGCCCCGGCAGTCCGAGGCAGTCCACAAGTGCCGCAACGACGGCCGCAGGGACCTTGCTCAGAGCGTCCTCGATCCTAGGAGCCACCACCTGGTACTCGATGCACCACGCGGGCAGGCCAGCCTTCCACTCGGCCCGGACGGGCGTGCCGACCCGGTTCAGCAAACCCGCCACGACGTCCACCTCGCCCACTGCCGCTCCGACCGGGTTCGCCGCCGACTCGAGGTCCACCGGAGCGCGTCGAGAGTGAAGAGCAAGTTCCACCCTCAGGACGGGCGAAACCCGGCCGTTCCGGTACTCCCACTTGCTGCGCATCTGGAGATGGGCGCCATCGAACAGGATGGTGTCCGCGCCGGGCTCACCCTTCAGGTCGTACAGGAGCCTGCACATCCGCCGATACAGCACGTCCGCCGCCTCGCCGGAGGCCTCGGCCGGGGTCAGCGGCTCGCGGACGCGCGTCCGCGCCCGGACTGCTGCCCGCTTCGCGGAGCGCTGCATGGAACGCACGTGCTGGCGATGCCATTCATACACGTCGGGGTGACTCGCGACCCGGCGGGCATCGGCGAGCAACCGGCGCGCATCGGCCACCCGGCCTGCGTCCTCAAGCCGCACCCAGTACGAGTTGCGGCCCGCGAAGCTCGGTGCCCACTCAGGGTCGATGAAGATGGGGAGGAACCCGGCCCGCTCCCAGGCCTTGCCCACCTTGGACCTGGCTTCGGACGAGGCTCCTCGGTAGTAGCGCGCATCGAGTCCGCCCCCGGACCGCACAGTCCGGACCGGCGCGGGCTCGACGGTGGCGGCCTCCGCGTTGCGGTTCGCGATGAGCGCGACGAACGCCGGGCCGAGACCTCCTCCGCGCCAGAACGGATCCACCACGAGGTCGTAGACGTGCAGCACATCAAGCCAATAGGGAAGCCAGTCGGAATCTCCGATCGCGTCCGCGATGAACGAGAGCTCGTCGTCGACCTCGATGAGCGGCTCACCCTTGGTTGAGGTGCGGAAGAGCGCGCAGCAGGCGGATGCGACCGTGATCTCGGTCCGCGCGGCCTCGTCGGCCCCGTCGTACGGGTAGCTCAGCCGGATCTCCGGGTACACCATGGCGACGTGTGACTCGCCAGGTTCGCCCTCCTCGAACTCGATGCGCTGGCGCGGGCCGAGCACGAACCTGAGCCGGGGGCGGTGCCGTACGTCGGCGGCTGCGCCGGCCAGGTCCCACACGCGCGCCGGACGCTCGGCTGACTCAGCCGGACGCTCGGCTGATTCAGACGCCCCACTCGCCTCGGCCACCACGTCCCCCACCGATCCCCGCTTCGTCACCAGCGCCCTCCCTCGCGATCTGATGGGTCGATTGTGCGACGGCCGTCTGACACAAAGGCCCCCTTCTCGAGCCGAATCCACAGGAGCAACCGGTCCACGCACGGCCAGGAGCATCTCCGACGCAGCCCCGGCCCGTCCGGTCGCTCACCTCGAGTCCGCGGCGATGGGCCCGGTGACCACTCAGGCGTTCAGCCCCCGGTCAGCTCCCCGCGGCCAGGAAAGCACCCCTCACGCCCTGGCAAGCTGCCCCCATGGCCGACGGGGACATCGAACTGGGCATCTACGAGGACCTCCTCACCTCCGCATTCGAGAATCACCTGCGCCGCCTGACGGCGCACGCCGGCCCGGCAGCGGTCGTCCCGGTCACCCGACCCCTGCACAACTCAGAGGCCGCCGACCGGTTCGCGCTGCACGTGGCGACGGCGGTCCGCCGCGCGCTCTCCCGCCAGCCCGACGAGCAACGGGCCGCGACATCGTCAAGGGTCGTAACGGCGCTGCTTCGCCAACTGCAGGCCGAGGTTGCCACGTACGACTCGCAGTCGGAACTCCCGGACGTCCACGCCACGGTGCTCACCGGCATCGTCCGCCGCAACCCGGACGGCTCCATTCCCAAGCTGTCTGCCCCCATCACCCCGCTGCTGGACACCACGGTCCTGACCAACAGCAAGCAGGACCAGAACATGTTCGCCCACCTGAAGTCCGAGATCCGCTCGGCCTCAGGCGTCGACGCGATCGTGGCGTTCATCCGACGCACTGGCATCGCCCCCCTTCTGCCCGAGCTGCGCCGGCAGAGGGAATCGGGGCATCGGCTGCGCATCCTGACCACGATCTACACCAACTCAACCGAGGTCGAGGCACTCGAGCAGCTCGCTGAGGCCGGCGCCGAGATCCGGGTCTCCTACGACACAAGCAGCTCCCGGTTGCACGCGAAGGCGTGGATCTTCCATCGGCCCGCGCGAGCCGCGACCGCATTCGTCGGCAGCTCCAACGCAACGCACACCGCACTCGACGAGGGCATGGAGTGGAACGTCCGCCTCTCCCAGCGGCGCAACCCGGACGCCGTCGACAAGATGGCGCACGTATTCGACTCCTACTGGGAGTCGACCGACTTCGTGCCGTTCGACGCCGTCGAGTTCCGCTCGAGGGTGGAGGCGATGGGACGGCCGATGGAGGAGCTCCAATTCCTCGACATCACCGCCCACCCCTTCCAGGAGCGGATGCTCGAGCAGCTGCGCGTCGCTCGTGCGGCCGGGCACCACCACAACCTGCTCGTCGCGGCCACGGGCACCGGGAAGACCGTCATGGCCGCCCTGGACTACAAGCACCTCCGTGGGACGCTCCCGAGGGCGCGGCTGCTGTTCGTCGCCCACCGAGAGGAGATCCTCGACCAGTCCCTGCGCACCTTCCGGCATGTCCTGGGTGATGCGGCCTTCGGTGAGAAGTGGGTGGGCGCCTACAGACCGCAGGACTTCGAGCACGTATTCGCCTCGATCCAGTCGCTCAACGCCAACAAGCTGGCCAACCTCGACCCGACCCACTTCGACGTCGTCATCGTCGATGAGTTCCACCACGCGGCAGCCACCTCCTACGAGCGCCTGCTCCGGCACCTCAAGCCGCGCGAGCTCCTCGGCCTCACCGCGACCCCGGAGCGAGCCGACGGCTTGAGCGTCCTGGACTACTTCGATGGGCGCATCGCCGCCGAGATGCGCCTCTGGGACGCGATCGCCGAGGGTCGGCTCGTTCCGTTCCAGTACTTCGCGATCCACGACGGCACGTCACTGGTGGAAGTGCCGTGGCGGCGCGGCCGGGGGTACGACGTCGAGGCGCTGTCCAACGTGTTCACCTCCGACGACGCCTGGGCGCGCCTAGTCATCCGCAAGACCGCCGAGATCGCCAACACCACAACGATGCGCGCGATGGGCTTCTGCGTCAGCGTCTCGCACGCGCAGTTCATGGCCGAGCGCTTCAGCCGAGCCGGAATCCCATCCGTCGCCGTCTGGGGCGACTCCCCAGAGCACGAGCGCCGCCGCGCGCTCACCGACTTGCGCGCGGGGAGGGTCCGCGCCGTCTTCAGCGTCGATCTGTTCAACGAGGGTGTGGACATCCCCCACATCGACACCCTGATCATGCTGCGGCCCACCGAGTCGGCCACGCTCTTCCTCCAGCAGCTCGGCCGCGGCCTGCGCCGAACGGAGGGCAAGCCGGTCTGCACGGTCCTGGACTTCATCTCCCAGCACCGCAAGGAGTTCCGCTTCGACCTGAAGATGCGGGCCCTGATCGGCGGCGGATCGCGGCGCGACCTGGAGCGCAATGTTGAGCAGGGCTTCCCGAACCTGCCGCCCGGCGCCAGCGCGACGATGGACCCAGTCGCCCAGCGGATCATCCTCGACTCGATCCGGTCCGCCCTGCCGACCAGGTGGCCCCAGATAGCGGCCGAGCTCAAGGCCCTGGCCGCAGCCGGGCATCCGCCGACTCTCCGCAACTTCCTCACGCACACGGGGCTCGACCTGGAGACGGTCTACGGTAGCAACCGCTGCTTCTCCGACTTGCTGGCCGCTGCGGAACTCCCAGTGGCCGCGGACGGGCCGCACGAGCGGACCCTGCGCAGGTCGATCGGACGGCTCCTGCACATCGATGACTCAGATCGCGTCGGGGTCTACCAGAGCCTGCTGTCCGGCGGGCGGCCCGACGTGGCCGCGCTGCCCGAACGCGACCGCCGGCTCTGGCGGATGCTCGTGTCCCAGGTGACCGACCAGCAGCTCACCCGGGACACGACGCTGCAACAGGCCACCGACCTGCTGTGGACCCACCCGCAGGTCCGTGTCGAGATCGGCCAGCTGCTCGACGTCCGAGCCAACCAGATCGACCACGAGCACCTTCCGTTGTCCGATGCGCCCAACTGGCCGCTTCTGGTTCATGCCCGCTACACACGCATCGAGATCCAAGCTGCCCTCGGCGACGAGGCACAGGCAGCCAAGGCCCCGGCCTGGCGGGAGGGCGTGCGCTGGCTGAGCGACGAGCGCGTCGATGCCCTCCTGGTCACGATCGACAAGGCCGGCGGCAACTTCTCACCCACGACCGCATACCACGACTACGCCATGACTCCGACGATGTTCCACTGGGAGAGCCAGTCCACGACGAGCCCGGAGTCGCCGACCGGCCAGCGATACCAGAACCATGTGCGTTGGGGCTCTCGCGTCCTGCTGTTCGCCCGCATGCTGCCCACCGACCGCGACTTCTGGTTCCTCGGGCCGGCGAGCTACGCGTCCCACGAGGGCTCGCGCCCGATGGCGATCGTGTGGAGGCTGGCGCATCCGATCCCGGCCGACCTGTACCCGGACTTCGCCGCGTTGGGCGCGGCCTGATTGGACGGCCGGCCCGATCGGCGAACGCCACGCAAGGTGAGGCCCCGCCGAGCCCACCCGACGGGACCTCTCCGCGCCCTACCGTCGCGAGCTCCTCAGGAGCCAGCCCCCGACGCCGTGACACTGCCGGCCAGCGTGGCCCCGCTGGTGGACCCGCTGGTCGTCATGCCGCCGATCGAGTCGCCCGAGGCCGTGGCGCCGACCATCACGTCATAGGACTCCCCGGCGACCAGCTCGGCCGACGAATACACGATCGACTGGATCGCCTTGCTCGCGGTGAACGTGACCAGGACCTCCCCGTTGGCCACGATCGCGAACACCGTGCCGTCGTCCTGGGTCGAGGCGAACGAGGCGGAGACCCAGGCCTGCTCGGAGTCCGCATCCGGGGTCTCGGCCATTCCGGCGCTACCGGCTGCCAGCAGCGTGCCGCCGGTGACGTCGAACTTCCCGTTGACGTCGATCGAACCGTTCCCGTTGCTGGTCGGCCCGCTGACCACGACCGTGCCGCCGGTCATGACCGCCGAGCCATTCGAGTCCAGGCCGTCGCCCCCGGAGTCGATCACGACCTGCCCGCCGGCGATGGTCAGCAGCTGGTCGCCGGGGCCGGCCTGCGCCGACGAGTCGTTCCCCCCGGCCAGGTTGATGCCGTCGTCGCTGGCAGTCACCGCGATGTCGCCACCGGAGATGGTGACGTCGTTGCTCTCGATGCCCTCGTAGGACTCGGTGACCTCCAACTGCCCGCCCGTGATGTTCACGGCGGTGTCGGCGTGGACGCCGTCGTCGCCGGCCGAGACGGTGACGTCGCCGCCGCTGACCGTGATGATGCCGTTGGAGTGGATGGCGTCGTCGGCGGCGTCGACGTTGACGGTCCCATCCGCGAGCACGAGTGCCGCGTCGGCGACGATTCCCTTGGCCGACGCGTCCTGCGACGTGGCCGAGGCGCCCTTGCCGGCGTTCACCGTCACCGTGCCGCCGGTGACGACGGCATCCGTGGTCGCGGACAGACCATCGTCGCCCGACGTCACGTTGACGGTCCCGCCCTTGACGACGATGAAGCCCTTGTCGGCGTCCTCGTCGTTGTCGGACTTCACGCCGTCGCCGCCGGCGTCCACGGTGATCGATCCGCCCTGGACGACGACGTAGTCCTTGCCCCGGATCCCGTCGTCCACCGCGTCGACGGTCACGGTGCCCGAGGCGATGACCAGGCCGTCCTTGCTCGCGATCCCGTCGTTGGCGTTGCCGGTCACCGCCAGGCTTCCGGTGCCGGCGATGGTGAGGTCTGCGGTGCTGAACAGCGCGGCGTTCGGCTCATCGGTGTCCGCGTCGGGGTACCCGTACTCCTTGGCGTCGGTCAGCGAGTTCGTCGTCCCGTCGGCCAGGAGGACCACTGCCTCATGGGCGTCGGCGAACGAGATCGCGGCCGTCGTGCTGCTGGTTATGTCGGCACCCGCGAGGATGAGCTGGACCGCGCCCTCGGCGCTGCTGTTGACGACTACCTGGCCGTCGGTCAACGTGCCCTTCAGCCGGTACGTGCCCGGGGCCGTGATCGTGATCGTGCCCCCGTCCACCGTTACCGCGTCGGACGACACCGTGGCCGTCTGGCCGGTCAGCGTGATGTCGACCACGGCGGACTCGTCGTGGTCGAGGTCCGCCGAGTGGACCTCGGCATTGGCCGCCAGGACCTCCTCGGCGGTGCTCCCCGCGGCCACGGATGCAGTGGTCGCGATCGCCTCGGCGCTGTCCGTGGTCGTGGTCACCTCCGCGCTGGTCACGCTGAGGTCCGTGGCCGCACAACCCGTGAGGGTCAGGGCGAGCAGGGCACTGGTGAAGGTCAGCGGGATTCCCTTGTTCATGATCTTCCTTCGCTTCTATCCATTGGTGTCAGTCAGATGGGATTGGGATGGTTCGTGCACATTGGCTTCGGTCGGATGGGCCCCCGGGATCAGTCCGCCCGGCCGCCTCAGTCGGATCGGCTCACTCGGCAGCGAGCCGGCGCAGGGCGGGACGCCACTTCGTCGCGGTCAGGGCCGGGTGCATCGCGGCCAGGCAGGTCGCGTACTTCGAGACCTTGATCGGCCGCTGGCCCATGGACCAGAGGGCGCGGTCGGCTGCGCAGGCCGGCCCTGAGGTCTTGGTCTCGACGACCATCAGGCTGGGCACGACCAGCCCCTTGCCTGTGTGGTCGGCGGCCCGGAGGCCGACGTCCACGGTCACCCGGGCCGACTGCGACGGCAGCTGGAGGGTGATCCGCCGGTACCGCGTCGACAGCACGGCGGCCAGCTCGCTGACGACAGCCTCGGGGTCGGCCACCGTGCCGACCAGGGAGGCGGCGACGAAGTCCGCGCCGTCTCCGACGATGCGCTCGGCGTCGGCCTGCGACCACGGGACCCGCGACTTCTGGGTTCGGCCCCGGCCGTCCCGGGTCTTCACCTCGAGCCAGTGCGTGCCCGAGTCGAGGTAGGAGCGGGTCCGCACCTTCCACCGCCGGGGCCGGCGGCGCGCGGCCAGCAGGTAGCTGGTCAGGGTCGGCGTGTCGAAGTAGACCGATCGGTAGTCGAAGGCCCTGCGGCCGGCGATCTCCAGGACCCGCACGTCAGGGGGCAGCCAGTCGAGGACGACGGGCAGGAGTCCGCGATCCACGAGGTACTTGCGGTCCACCCTGGTCATCAGGCCCGCCTGGGCGGACAGCGTGGCGACGTCGATCGCGGGCAGGCCGGCCAGAGCACGGTCGGTGCAGCCATCGCCCAGGGCCTCGCTGCTCTCCATGTCGGCGAATTGGCGGTCAGACAGGTGGACGAAGCTGCTCATCGGGCGCCCGCCCCACGGCCGAGGGCCTCGCCGCGGACGGCGTCCCGCTGCCCGGCGGGCTCCGCGAGCCGCTGCCCGCCAACCGGGCGAGCGTCGTAGTGGACCTCCACGAGCGTCGTGTCGCTGACCAGGTCGAGCTTGCGGACCTGCACCCGCCTGACCTCGGCACCGAGGATCCGCTCCAGGTGGGCGGTCAGCGCGGTCGGATCGGTGAAGGCGCGGTCGAGCTGGATCAGCTGGTTGCGGCTGCGGCCCAGGAGCCGCGGGTGGTCGCCGAAGTACATGACGGCCACGATGAACGCCATCAGTGCGATGGTGACCGCGGGGGCGCTGGTGCCCAAGCCGCCGAGCAGGCCCAGCGACAGCGCCGCGAAGTAGTAGGCGACAGCCTGCTGGCCCAGCTCGTCGGAGCGCAGCCGGACGATCGAGAGGACGCCGAACAGCCCGAGGCCGAGGCCGGCACCGACCTCGGCCGAGGCCAACGTGTTGGTGACGGCAAGTACGGCCGCGTTCATGCCCAAGTAGGCGGTGACGAGGTCGCGCCGGCGATGGCGCGGGAAGAAGACCAGGAACGCCAGGACGGTGATGGCGATCAGGTCCGCCACGAAGACGATGGACATGTGGGCAACTCCTCGGTTGGTTACGTGTCCAAGTTGCCCGGCCAGCCTGTGAGGTTCCTGGGAACGCCCTTCATGTCCCATGGGATTCTGGGACGAGTCTTCAAGCGGCGAACCTGAGCCGCCCGCCCCGCCTCCGCTCAGCCCGCGCCGTACAGCCGGTCGTGATCCTCTTCCAGCGCGCGCCCTCCCCCGTCGGCGTCCAGTGCCTGAGCGCGATGGCGCGCCAGTCGCTTGCGCAGCTCGTCGGCTTACTCCTCCGGCAGCGCACCGCTGGCGATGAGGCTGCGGGCGCCGTCAACGTCCCGCTTGTCGACGTTGAGGACCCGGTTGGCCTCGGCCACGGTCACCCCGGGCCCCGCCCGATCGACCAGATCCATCCCCTGACCAGCCTCGACGTCGCCCTCGCGCAGCACGCGCAGCATGTACCCGGTGTATCCGGCCTCCTGCACGAGCACGGCCAGCCTCGGCTCGCCGTGCCGCGCGGCGATCTTGTAGCAGGGCGCCCGGGGCACGGTCACCTGGACGAGCGCGTCCCCAACGCCGAAGACGTCGCGGAGCCACACGTCCTGCTCGACCAGCCCCGTAACCGTGAAGTTCTCGCCGAACTCCCCGGATGCCGGGAGCCGCAGCGCCAGCCGCTGCTCCCAGAAGCCGTGGTGCTCCTGCGGGTACACGCACACTGCCTTGTCCGGCCCGCCGTGGTGCCGGCCGTCGGCGTGCTCGTCCCCAGCCAGGCCAAGCCGGCCGAGCCGGACCGGCCCGGGCACGGGGTCCTTCTTGAAGGCGGTCACGATGTCACGATCCCGGCCGCGCAGCACTCCGACGCGACCCACGGACACGGCCAGCAGCGCCCCCGACAGGACAGGGCTTCCGCAGGCGTCGGTGGATCCTCCTGTGGTCATGGGCACAGTCTGCCCCTGGGCGTACCGTCGGGGTCGTGGACCAGCCAACGCCTGGCACGTCGGCGGACGGGGCGCGGATCGGCCCGCGTGCAGCCGCTGCGCCGCTCGCGGCCGCGGCCCCGCCC
>JBAVLA010000117.1:0-4294 GCA_049688595.1 Candidatus Nanopelagicales bacterium
CGTCGCCCAGCGCACCGAGATCGACGACGACCAGAACGCCATCTACACCAACTGCCAGGTCAGCCCACCACCCGTGATCCACACCTTCCAGCCCACCCCCAGCCCCGAGACCACCCCATAGATACACCCCCGCGGCGGTCCGAAAGCCCGAAAACGCCCACCCCATCGACAAACCCGCGATCCCACCTACCTAGCAAGTGTCGAACCCGGGCAAGTGGTTCCCGCGTATGGCGAACGAACTCGAGCGTTCCGCCAGCTGATGATCAAGGCACGCTTGGGCGGGCCGTGCGGCGCGGGGGCGGGGTCATCGGCCGGCCTCCATCCGGCGCGAACGCCCTCTACTCCGTGGGTATGCCAGGCGTATGCTGTCGGGTATGGGTGCCGATGCAGTCACGTCCATCAAGGTCCATGCCTCGACCCGGGACCGGCTCAAGGGGTACATGACGCAGGTCGGCGCGTCCTCGGCCGAGGACGCGTTGGCTCGGGCCCTGTTCGTCGCCGAGACCATCGAGGCGCTGCGCCACGTCGATCCTGCCGAGCTGGCCACGATGCGGACCGAGGCACAGCAGCTCGCGGAGGTCGACACGGCGGTCGGGGAGTGAGACCCAGAGGCCGGGTCGGACCCAACCCCTGGGAGGTCTGGTGGGCGAACCTCGACCCGGCAAGAAGCCATGAGCAGCGTGGTCGGCGCCCGGTCATCGTCATCGGCTCCGCACTCGCGTGCAGCCTCCCGAACGGACTGGCGATCGTGGTCCCCACGACGACGACGGCGTTCCCGGTGCCCTACCGCGTCGAGGTCGCCCTGGATCCCGAGCGCACCTCGTACGCCATGTGCGAGCAGGTCAAGAGCATCTCGGTGGATCGGCTCGAGTCCATCCACCGGTGCCGGACCATCCCCGGTCCCGATCGGCTCGCGGTGCAGTTCGCGGTCCAGCAGATGCTGTTCTGAGGCGGGCCTGACGTGTCTGCTCATCGGCCGGCCTCCATCGCGGCCGCCCGGTGGGCGGGGATCAGGATGCTGACCGCGGCCGGGAACATCAGCGGGTGGGGGGGGCGTAGCGGGCGTCGATCAGGGCCTGTTCGCGGACGATCTCCTCGGGGATGGCGTCCAGGCGGGTGCGCAGGGCGGTGAGGTCGGCGCGGACCTGGGCCCGTTCGGACTCCCCGAAGTCGAGGGTGAGCTGCTCCATCTGGGGCGACAACCGGTCCAGCTCGGTGCGGATGGTGGTCTGCAGCTCGGTGAGCAGGGCGGCGATGTCGTTCCTCTCCCGCTCGGCGGCTTGGTCGAGGGTGCGGGTGAGGCTGTCGAAGCGAGTGCGGGCGCGGGCCTCGAGCGCGGCGTAGAGGGGGTCGCGCACCTGTGGCCACATCGCCTCGAGGGCCTGCTCTCCGGTGGTGTCGATGGTGGCGGTGGTGGGGGCGGCGAGTGCTGCGGTGAGGTCCTTGAGGGTGTCGATGCGGGCGAACCGGCCGTTGTCGCGGACGTGCCCGCCGGCGTAGATGACCTCCTCGTGCAGCCGGCGGCCGTCGCCGCCGGTGATGACGATGCGAGCGTGTGCGATGACGGTCAGGTCGGGTACCGCCGGGTCGCGGACGATGCGCGCGGAGATCCGTCTCATCCGGCTCTCGGCGCGGGTGGACCAGATCTGGGCGCGCAGCAGCCGCAGCGCCTGGGCGACGAGCCGGGAGCCGAGGTGGGCCAGCACGACGTCGTCGCGGCCGGCGGCGCGCTGGTCGAACGTGGATTGGGCTGCAGGTGCCGGTCGATGCGGCCGTTGCGCTGCTCGAGCCGGTTGGGGTTCCACGGGATCTCCAGGTGGACCATCCGCCAGCAGTGCCGCTGCAGGTCGATGCCCTCGCTGGCCGCGTCCGTGGCGATCAGGAGGCGCACTCCGGTGGTGGCCGGGTCGGCCTGGAACTCGGCCTTCACGCGCTCCCGGTCCTCGGCATCCATGCCGCCGTAGAGCATGGCCAGGCGCTCGCCGGGCACGCCCCGGTCGCGCAGCAGCTGGTCGATCCAGTTCTGGGTGTCGCGGTACTCGGTGAAGATGATCAGCCGTTCGTCGTTCCAGCGCCCCCGGGGGCGCAGCCATGCGTCGATGTGGTCCAGCAGCCGTTGGGTCTTGGCGTCGGGCCGTCCGGCGGCGAGATCGGCCCACGCCTGCAGCCGGCGCAGAAGCTCCCACTCCTGCTGGGTCGGGGCGGAGAAGGCCCGACCGGCGGCCATCAGCGCGTCCTCGGCAGCGCGGGTGGCTTCGGCGTCGTCGGCGAAGTCCTCCTCGTCCGGGCGGGCCAGCACAGCCTCGAACATGCGGTCTGCCAGCGCTGGGCCGGCCGCCGCCTGGACCGCGCCGGCGGCGGCTGCGGCGGTGCGGGCCAGGGACTCCTGGTGCACGGCGAGGGTGCGGGCGAACGCCTCGGGTGAGGAGAACAGCCGCTTCTTGAGCATCACGGTCACGAAGTCCGCGGCGGTCTGCTCGCGGCGCGACCCGGTGCCCGCGCGACGTCTACGGGCGGCGGTGTACTCGGCGAGCAGGCGGTGGGCTTCTCGCTCGTCGTCGGGGTAGGCCACCGGGATCGCCTCGAGCACCCGCAGGGGGAACCGTGGTGTGCCGTCCGGGCGCACGCCGAGGACCGGGTCCTCGCGCAGCGTCGACTTCAGGCGGCGGACCACGCTGCGGGCCAGCGCCTTCTCGTATGGTGCACCTCGTCGACTACCAGCAGGTCGAAGGTGCGCGGATACGTCGACGTCGGGGGCAGCACCTGGTCGAGCAGCCGCTGCGCGCTGGCCAGCTTCAGCCAGTCGTCGGCCTGCCACTTCAGGCACAGGTTCGGCGGGCACACCACCCACACGCTGCGGGCCCGGTGGCGCAGCAGCAGCTCCTGCACGACCAGCCCGGCCTCGATCGTCTTGCCCAGGCCGACGTCATCGAAGATGCCCAGGTTCACCCGCGGCATCTCCAAAGCCCGCACCACCGGGTCCAGCTGGTAGTCCTCGATCGAGATGCCCGAGCGGAACGGCGCCTGCAGGGCGGTGGCGTCCGCGGAGGTCACAGCCCCCCAGCGGACCGCGTCGAGGAATGCGGCCAGCTGCTCAGGCGGATCGAACCGGCCGGCCCTCGGCTCGGGGAGGGTCGCCGTGGCCAGCGTGCGCGCGCCCGGCTCGAGCTCCCAGACGACGGTCAGCTCCTCACCCAGGCCGTCGTCCTCGACGCTGGACAGCGTGACCAGGTGCTGCAGCGGGTCATTGATCGCAAGCGCATCGCCGGGCAGCTGGCTGGCCTGCACGTCGGAGACGATCCAGTGCCGGTCGCGGCACAGGACCAGCTGCCCGAGCTCGGGGACGGCGAGCGGAGGGATGTGAGTGGAAGATGCGTCACTCATGGCGCTCACGCCCTGGATCATCGACCCCGCCGCCTTCCTCCGTCCACACAATCAACGCTGGTCCCAGGGCAGCCGGGTTGCAGCCCACACCGTGGCTGCCACGGACCCCCGCCGCCCGCGCCGGGGTGATCGTCGCCGGGCTGTGGGTGTGGTCAGGCATGGGGCTGGCTGCGGGGTGCGCGCTTGTCTGCAACGACGGCGAGGGTGAGTCCGAGCAGGACCCAGGCGGCGAGGGTCAGGGCGGGTTGGGTGGCGTTGGCCCCGTCGAAGTAGGCGGTGGAGCGCAGCAGGGTGCCGGTCGCGCCGGGGGGCAGGAGTTGGCCGAGGGTGGACCATCCGTCGGGTAGCCAGTAGGGCCCGGAGGCGATGGCGGACAGGGGGTTGCCCAGGAGCATCACGATCGCGACGCCGAGGCCCAGGCCGGGCCAGCCGAGCAGGGATTCCAGTCCGAGGAAGGTGAAGGAAAGGGCGGCCATGCCCAGGGACAGGGTGGCGGCGTTGGCCCAGTAGCTGCCGGCCAGAGTGCCGGTGAAGTACTGCAGGTAGGCGGCCACGGACGCGCCGGCGATCAGTGCGAAGAGTGCGGCGCCGAGCAGGCGGGTGCGCAGTGCCTGGTGGCCCGGGAACAGTCGCAGGAGTCCGACGGCGGGCAGGATGCCGGCGATGAGCAGTGGGAGGGCGGCCGCGGCGAAGCCGGCACCTCGGGGGTCGTCGGCGGGGAACGGGGCGAGGTCAGTGACCGTGGCGGTGCCGCCTTGTTGTGCGGCCACACCGTTGCCAAGAGCGGTGATCGCCCCGGCCGCGGATGGCCCAGCGGCGGTGGCCGTGTACACCTCGAGGCGCTCGGTGCCGAGGACCAGCCCGCCGGCGACCTGCCGGTCGGCGACTGCGGCGGTGAGCTCCTCGGCGT
>JBAVLA010000118.1:0-11255 GCA_049688595.1 Candidatus Nanopelagicales bacterium
CCGCCCGCCTTGCGCCGGAACATCCGGTGCCCGGGCCCTCCGGCGGCGAGGTGCCCAGCGCTGCCGGAGCTGCCGTGGCCTGACTTCGCCGCACCGGAGCTGCCGTGCTTGTGCTCGATCGCCTCGCGGAACTTCCGCTTCATCTGCTCGTCGGACGACTCTTCTGCGGCGCCGGCGGATTCCTCGACCTGCTCGGCACCCGGCTTCGGGGCCACGGGATCTGAGCCCGCGGGCTCACTGGGCTTGGCCTTCATGTGGACCTCCGATCGTCGGAGCCTGTGTGGCCCTCAAACCTACAGCGTGTGCGGCGATCAGGTCGGTTCAACGGCATGCCCCGCACGGGTCCGCGCTGTGCGCAGCATCATCCGTGCCGCCGAGCGGCGCTCCGGCCTGCGTGGGCCCACCGACTACCCTTGAGCCCCATGAGCCCTTCCCCCCAGCCACCTGCCGAAGGAACCGCAGAAGTCGCCGAAGCCACCCCCGGGAACCCGCCCCTCGCCGCCGCGACCGCGGCAGTCGCGGCCCCGGGCGCATCCGAGGACTACGACCCCGCCGCGCTGCAGGACAAGTGGTTGGCGGTGTGGGAGCGACTCGCACCGTTCCGCTCGGGCCGGCCAGACGACGACCGACCGCGCAAGTACGTGCTGGACATGTTCCCGTATCCCTCGGGCGACCTGCACATGGGGCACGCCGAGGCCTATGCGCTGGGCGACGTGCTGGCCCGCTACTGGGTGCAGCGGGGATACAACGTCCTGCACCCGATCGGATGGGATGCGTTCGGCCTGCCCGCGGAGAACGCAGCCATCAAGCGCGGCGCCGATCCCCGTGCATGGACGTATGAGAACATCGCCACGCAGAAGGCCTCGATGCGCCGCTACGGCTGCTCCTTCGACTGGGATCGCGTGCTCAACACCTGCGACCCGGAGTACTACCACTGGAACCAGTGGTTCTTCCTGCGGATGTTCGAGCGGGGCCTGGCCTACCGGAGGGCCAGTGCGGTCAACTGGTGCCCGTCATGCCAGACGGTCCTGGCCAACGAGCAGGTCGTGGGTGGCCTGTGCGAGCGGTGCGACTCGGTCGTCACGAAGAAGAAGCTCACCCAGTGGTACCTGAGGATCACCGAGTACGCCGACCGCCTGCTCGACGACATGGAGCTCCTCGAGGGCCGCTGGCCGGAGAAGGTGCTGCACATGCAGCGCAACTGGATCGGCCGCTCCACGGGAGCCGAGGTCGAGTTCTCGATCGAGGGCCGCGATGCGCCGGTCACGGTCTACACGACCCGGCCGGACACGCTCTTCGGCGCGACGTTCTTCGTAGTGGCCGTGGACTCCGACCTCGCCGCCGAGCTTGCTGCGGGGACACCGGCCGAGAAGGAGTTCGCCGAGTACCTGGCCCGGACCAAGCGCGAGTCGGACATCGACCGATTGGCCACCGACCGGCCCAAGACCGGCGTCTTCCTGCACAAGCATGCGATCAACCCGGTCAACGGCGAGGAGCTGCCGATCTTCGCCTCGGACTACGTCCTGAGCGACTACGGGACCGGCGCGATCATGGCCGTGCCCGCCCACGACCAGCGCGACCTGGACTTCGCGCGTGCGTTCGACCTGCCCGTGCGGATCGTGGTCGAGGCCGACACCGATCCGTTGGAGACCGGCGTCGCGACCGCCGACGACGGCCTGCACGTCAATTCCGGCCCGCTGGACGGGCTGGACAAGGACGCCTCCATCGCGCGGATCATCGAGTGGCTGGGGGAGCGGGGCACCGGCCGGCCGGCAGTCAACTACCGCCTGCGGGACTGGCTGATCAGCCGCCAGCGCTACTGGGGGACCCCGATCCCGATCATCCACTGCCCGGTCGACGGCGAGGTCCCGGTCCCGGACGCACAGCTGCCGGTCAGGCTCCCGGATGCAGAGGGCCTGGACCTCAAGCCCAAGGGGGCGTCCCCGTTGGGCGCGGCTGAGGCATGGGCTTCGGTGGACTGCCCGAGGTGCGGCCGACCGGCGCGGCGCGACCCCGACACCATGGACACGTTCGTCGACTCGTCGTGGTACTTCCTGCGGTACCTGGACCCGGCGAAGCCCGATGGGCCGTTCGATCCGGCGGTGGCCAACGAGTGGCTGCCCGTGGACCAGTACGTCGGCGGCGTCACCCACGCGATCCTGCACCTGCTGTACGCGCGGTTCTTCACCAAGGTGATCCACGACATGGGCATGCTCGACGTGGTCGAGCCGTTCACCCGGCTGCTCAACCAGGGCATGGTCCAGATGGACGGCTCGGCGATGAGCAAGTCCCGCGGCAACCTCGTGCGGCTCTCCGACGAGCTCGCGGTCCACGGTGTGGACGCAGTGCGCCTGACGATGGTGTTCGCCGGGCCACCTGAGGATGACATCGACTGGGCAGATGTGTCGCCCGGCGGGTCCAAGCGGTTCCTCGCCCGCGCGTGGCGCGTGGCCGGTGACGTGACCAGCGCCCCGGGCACCGATCCCGCGGGCGGGGATGTGGCGCTGCGGCGCGTGACGCACAAGTCGGTCCATGAGGCGGCCCTCGCGGTCGAGACCTACCGGTTCAACGTGGCCGTGGCCAAGGCGATGGAGCTGGTCAACGCCGCACGCAAGGCGATCGACACCGGCGTCGGCCCAGCCGACCCAGCCGTGCGTGAGGCGGCCGAGGCGGTCGCCATCCTGCTCAGCCTGGTCGCCCCGTACACCGCCGAGGAGATGTGGGCGCGCCTGGGGCACGAGCCCAGCGTCGCGCTGGCCGGTTGGCTGACGGTCGATCCCGCGCTGCTCGTGGAGGAGTCCGTGACCTGTGTCGTGCAGGTCTCCGGCAAGGTGCGTGGTCGGCTCGAGGTGGCCCCGGACATCAGTGAGGACGAGCTTCGCGCCCTGGCGCTGGCGGTGCCGGCGGTTGCGGCGGCCACAGCCGGTCGACCGCCACGCGCCGTCATCGTGCGCGCGCCGAAGCTGGTCAATGTCGTTCCGGCGTGATAGCCGCGTAGCCTGAATGGCCATGAAGGTCGCGATTGTCACGGACTCGACCGGCTACCTGCCTGCTGACCTGGCCCCGGCCGGGCTGAGCGTCGTCCCCCTCTCGGTCGTGCTCGACGGGAGGTCCTACGACGAGGGGACCCAGATCACGGTGGCGGAGGTCAGCGAGGCGCTTCGACGCCGGGTGGACGTCAGCACGTCGAGGCCGGCACCGGCGAGGTTCGCGGCTGCCTACGCACGCCTTGCCGAGGAGGGCCACGACCAGATCGTGAGCGTCCACATCTCCGGGGACATGTCGGGGACGTTCGACGCTGCCTGTCTGGCCGCCACGGAGGCGCCGGTGCCGGTGGTCACGGTGGACTCCCGGACCGTCGGTCTTGCGCTGGGCTTCGCCGTGCGATCCGCCGCCGAGGCAGTGGCGGCAGGTGCGTCGGCGGAGGAGGCCGCGGATGCCGCCCGACGCCGTGCCGAGGCGTCCCGGACCTGGCTGGTCGTGGACAGCCTCGACCAGCTGCGCCGGGGTGGGCGGATCGGTGCTGCTCAGGCGCTGCTTGGAAACGCGCTGATGGTCAAGCCCATCCTCCAGGTGCGAGACGGGGTGGTGTCCCCCATGGAGAAGCAGCGCACGATCGCCCGGGCTGTGGCCAGGATGGCCGACATCGCCCGCGACTACGCGGGCACCGGGCCAGCCGACATCGCCGTGCAGCACTGCGGTGCGCCCGATCGGGCGGAGGAGCTCGCCGCCACCCTCCGGGCAGGACTGCCCGGGGCGCACGTGCACGTCGTGGAGGTCGGCGCCGTCATAAGCGCCCACGTGGGCCTGGGCACCACGTCGGTTGCGGTGTGCCCACGATGAGCGCCCTGACCTTCGTCGGGAGTCCGTGATGGGCGGCCCGTGCTGATGGAAGACATCAACTGGTCGGCCGTGCTGGCTGCCGGGTTCGTCTCCTACTGGATCGGATCCATCAGCCCCGCGGATGCGGCCGCGCGCATGCGAGGCGCCGACCTGCGCGGGACCGGGTCGGGGAACCCAGGGGCGACCAATGCGGCGCGGACCATGGGCGTCCGGGTCGGCGTGATCGTGGGCCTCATCGACGTCGTCAAGGGCTTCCTCCCGGTCTGGTACTTCGGGCGGTACGGGGATCCCGCTGGTCAGGTCGCAGGGCTAGCGGCGGTGATCGGACATATCACCTCGCCGTTCCTCCAAGGTCGGGGTGGCAAGGGCGTGGCCACGTCCCTTGGGGCCATCCTGGCGCTCAACCCACTCTGGGCGATCCCGGTCCTCGTGGCCTTCGGCGTGACGGTGGCAATCACCCGCAGGGTCGGGATCGGGTCGGTGGTGGGTGGCCTTGCGCTGATCCCGACGACCATCGTGGACTGGGAGAGCTGGGCTGACGCAGCCTTCGCGATCGGCCTGTCCGCGCTCATCATCTACCGCCATCGGCGCAACGTGAGCCAGTTCTGGTCCGAGGTCCGTTCCCGCTGAGCGGTGCGTGTCGACCGGGTGCTGGTCGACCGCGGGCTCGGCGGGGCGGCATCGGCGAGGGCAGGCTCGGCGAGGCGGCTCAGGCATGATCACAGCCCGCCTGGTGGTTGTCCACAGATGCTGCTTCGGGGCTTCTCGTCTCGGGGGCGCGGTGCCTAGCGTCGCGACATGCGACGAACCCAGGACATCGTCCTCGCCCGACTGAGGCTCTACTCCATGCGCTGGCGCTCGCCGCTGGGAGGCGATCCGCAGGCACGGGAGGGCACCGCGCCGGCACGTCCAGGTCCCGAGGTCTGGCTCAGGTTGGTTGGCCTCCTCGCGGCGCTGGCGGTCGCGGGGGCCTCGACGGTCCTGTGGGTGGCGCTGCCCCGATCCGATACCGCCCCACCGTTGCCGAGCGCGTCGCCGCTCCTGGTGGCCGAGCCGCTCGTCGCCCCGTCATCCGCGCCTTCGTTGATCGTCCACGTGGCCGGCGACGTGCGTCGACCGGGCGTGGTCGAGTTGCCGGCGGGTGCTCGCGTGGGCGACGCGGTCAAGGCTGCCGGGGGACTCCAGCGCGGCGCCAAGCTGGGCGCCACCAATCTCGCGCGCCTCGTCGTGGACGGCGAACGCGTGGAAGTCGGATCCGGCTCTGACGCGGGGTCGGCCGGAGGAGCTCTCGCAGCCACCGCGGCTCCGGCTGCAGCTGCCGGGCCCGTCGACTTGAACGCTGCCACGGCAGAACAGCTCGATGCCCTGCCAGGTGTTGGTCCAGTGACTGCGGCGCGCATCCTGGCTTGGCGGGCCGAGCACGGCCGGTTCACGGTGGTCGATGAGCTGGCCGAGGTCGCAGGAATCGGTCCCAAGACGCTCGCCGAGTTGCGGTCGCATGTTCGGGTCTGATGGGTCCGCAGGGCGCGATCGGTCCACCGGACGTGCCGCGAGGGGGTCCAGCCGCTTGCCTACGGATTCGTCGGCGTCGTCCCGGCGCGACGACGGACGGGAGGCGCCGGACCTCAGGCTGCTGCCGTTCGTGGCGGGCGTGTGGGCGGCCGAGTGGGCCGTGATGCTCGGCCAGCCCCAGGCTCCCGCCTGCTGGGCGGTCGGCGGGGTGGTCTTCGTCGCCCTCGCGCTGGTCGTCGGCAGGCGCTTGGCCGGCGTCGCCCCGCTTGTTCGGCCGATGGAACGGGGCGGATGCGCCAGTCGCCGCAGCGCGAGGGCACTGCTGGCAGTGGCCTTCTTGTCGGGATCTGGGATTGGCTGCAGCGTGGCAGCCCTGCAGGTGGCCCGGCTCCACCCGGCCCTCATCGATCAGGTCGTTCAGAGAACGTCGGTCGTGGCGGCCACCGTCCGCGTGACCGGGGATCCCGTGCTGTTCAGGCCAGCCGATGACGGTGGGCGCCGATCCCCGTCGAGCTGGTCGGTTCCGGTCGGACTGCGGGAGCTGCGAGTCGGCGGGCGCGCGCATCGCGTCCGCGCGCCGGTGCTCCTGCGCGGTGATGCCGCACGCAACCTGAGGTACGGCTCGGTGGTGGACATCCACGGTCGAGCGCAGGCTTCCTGGTCACCAGCCAGCAGCGCGATGACGATCCGGCTGCTTGGCGACGGGCAGATCCGTTCCCCGCCGGGGTTCTTGGCCCGGATCACTTCTTCGATCAGGGACTCGTTCCGGGCTTCGTGTGCGGGGGTTCCGGCTGACGCCGCAGGGCTGCTGCTGGGCCTGGCGGTGGGGGACGAGTCGCTCGTTCCCGCGGATCTCGACAGATCCATGGTGCGCTCGGGGTTGGCCCACCTCACAGCGGTCAGCGGCTCGAACACGACGCTCGTCGTGGCAATCGTCATGGGTGCCGTCGGGCTGGCCGGCCTCGGGTGGCGCGTCCGGGTCGGGGCGAGCCTGCTGGTCCTCGCTGGTTACGTCGCGCTGGTCCGTCCCCAGCCGAGCGTGATGAGGGCGGCCGCCATGGGGCTCGTCGCGCTGCTGGCCCTCAGCGCCGGTGGGCGTCGGCGCGGTCCCCCTGCCCTGTTGGCGGCGTCGCTGTCCCTCCTGCTGGTCCTGCCCCAGTACGCCGTGTCGATCGGCTTCGCGCTGTCCGTTTCCGCCACGGCAGGCCTGCTGGTGGTGGGTCCGCCGATCGCTGGTCGCCTGGCCGAGTGGCGGGTGTCGCGCCGGGTGCCTGAATCGGTGCGTGCCGCGTTCGCGGTCGCCGCCGCGGCGCATGTGGCCACCCTCCCGCTGGCTGTGCTCATGGGCAACGGCGCGAGCCTCGTGGCGCTGCCGGCCAACGTTGTCGTCACGCCGGTCGTCCCCCTGGCCACGGTGCTCGGGCTCGCCGCCGCCCTGCTGGCCCCGGTCGTCCCGGCGGCATCCACCGCCCTGGCCTGGGCAGCGGCCCCCTGCACCGGCTTCATCGCACTTGTCGCCAGGAGGTCTGCGGACCAGTCCTTCGGCGTCATGGACGTACCCGAGGGCCCTGCGGGTGCGCTGGTCACGTCCGTGGTCCTCGGGGTCCTCGCGGTGGGCTTCCACCGGCGTTGGCGACCCTGGCGCTCAGGGGGCCTACGACTGGTGGCCTGCGTGATCACGGCGATCGCGGCCTTGGTCGGCCACGTGCGCGCGGCCGATTGGCCACCGCCAGGATGGGTCGTCCTGGCTTGCGATGTTGGTCAGGGCGACAGCATCATCCTGCGCCGCCCGGAATCCGTAGAGGCGCTGCTGGTGGACGCGGGCCCGGATGGCGACAGGACCTCGGACTGCTTGAGCGATGCTGGGATCGAACGACTCGTGGTCCTGCTCAGCCACTACCACGCAGATCACATCGACGGCCTGGCCGAGGTCCTGGACCGCTGGCACGTCGAGGCGGTCCTGACCTCGTGGGTGGCCGAACCCGCCGAGGGCGTTGCGCAGGTCGTCGGCGTTTCCCGGGCAGCGGGCGTGCCGGTGCGAGTCCTGCACGCGGGGGATGCCTTCACGGCGGCAGGCGTGTCCGTGTCCGTTCTCTGGCCGGCGCGGAAGATCGACGAATCCCCGGAGAACAACGCCAGCGTCATCGCGCTCGCGGAGGTCCCGACGCAGTCGGGCCCAGTGCGAGTGCTCCTCCCGGGCGACGTCGAGCCAGAAGCCCAAGCAGCCGTGACGGCTACGCCCTTGGACCCGGTGGACGTCGTGAAGGTCCCACACCATGGCTCGCGGCACCAGCTGTCGTCCTTCGCCGACTGGGCTGGGGCCGAGGTTGCGCTGATAGCCGTCGGGGAGGACAACGAGTTCGGCCACCCGAGCCCGGCGACCATTGCCCAGTACCAGTCAGCGGGGTCCCTCGTGGCGCGGACGGACACGGACGGCGCCCTGGCCGTGCTTGGATCACCCGGTCATGTGATCCTGCGACGTCAGCACTAGGTCGCACTAGGTCCGCTCGAGTCGGTGCCCGAACGACGAGATCAGCGACGAGGGCGCGCGTTCGCGCCAATGAGTGAGTGCGCGTGACGACGTCCCGCCCGGGGTGTCCGTGGGGCGTGGGATGCTGTGCCGGATGACCTACCAAGCAGCGCCCGAAGCGCCCGCTCGAGTGACCCTGATCACCGGAGGGGAGCAGTTCCTCGTCAGCAGGGCTGTCTCCCGAGCCGTCGTCGCAGCGCGCGCCGTGCATCCCGATGTCGAGCGCCGCGACGTCGACGCGGCGGATCCCGCTGGCTCCTCCGCGTTGCTCAGCGCCCTGTCGCCCTCGCTGTTCGGCGAGTCGGCGGTCGTCGTGGTGGGGGACCTTGCCGACGCGTCCGATGCGGTGGTCTCGGCCCTGGTCGCCGCTGCCACGTCGCTGCCGGAGGACATGTGGGTGGTGGCCGTGCATTCCGGCAGCCGCAACCGGAAGGTGCTCGATCGGGTCCGTGCAATCGGCATTCCCGGTGTGGTGCAGGAGGTGCAGTGCGGCGAGGTGAAGCCGGGACGCCCGACCCGCGAGCTGCTTGAACTCGAGGCCCGCCGTGCTGGGAGACGGATCACGCCGGACGGAATCGACGCGCTCGTCACGGCCGTGGGATCCAAGATCGGCCTGCTCGTGGGCGCCCTCGAGCAGCTGATGGCCGACAACCCGGAGGGGCCGCTAGGCGCATCGACGGTGAACTCGGCATTTGCCGGTGTCGCCGAGGTCAGCGGCTTCCAGTTCGCGGACGCGGTCTGGGAGGGCCGTGGCCTCGTCGCCATGCAACGGCTGCGCTGGGGGCTGGGCGCCCAGACGCTCAACGGCGTCGGCGCAGTGGGGTCGCTGGCGGCCGGGTTGCGCTCGATGGTGCGGGTGGCCGGTGCTCCGCGCGGGATGACCGAGGCCGATGTCGCCAAGTTCGCCGGTGTCCCGCCGTTCAAGGTGCGCCACCTGCGGGCCGAGGCGTCAGCGTGGGAGCCGGCCCAGTTGGCAAGGGCCGTGGTCGATCTGGCGGACGTCGACGCGCGAATCAAGGGCGGCCTTCGTGCTGGCCAGAGTCTGGAGAACGCTCAGAAGGTGTGGGTGCTCGAGTCGTTCGTGCTCAAGACCGTTGGTCGGCGGGAGCGCCCGGCAGGGGCCAGGGCGTTGAAGTGAGCCCGCGTCGCGCCCCGAGTGGGCGATTTGGCCCTAGGCAGGGGTGTGCAAGTATGCTTTGAGCCTGCCCGCTGCGTGTCGGCGGCCAAGGCCATCGCGGACGGTCCCGGTTCTGGGGCTACACGCGCCCCGAGAACCAGGAGACGAAGGCTCAGACGTGGCGAACATCAAGTCGCAGCTCAAGCGGATCAAGACCAACGAGAAGGCGCGCCAGCGCAACCGATCAGTCACCTCCAGCCTGAAGACGGCTGTGCGGCGTTTCCGGGAGGCCGCCCAGGTCGGCGATGTGGAGGCCGCGCAGGAGTACGCCAGGGTGGCTGCCCGCCAGCTCGACAAGGCAGTCAGCAAGGGCGTCATCCACAAGAACCAGGCGGCGAACCGCAAGTCCTCGATCCAGAGGCAAGCTGCAGGCCTCTGAGCCTTCGGCTACAGCCGGGAACCCGTACCAAGCGCTTGTTGGGGATCCAGGTGCCGCGTGGGGACTTGGCGTGTCGAACATGCCCGGTGCGCCTGAGTGCAACCCGCTGCTCGGACCTGCGTTGTCGCGGTGGCGCTCTCGTGGCCCGGCATTGGGGCGTTCGCGTGAAGTACGTTGGAGACTCGCCTGATTGCTGAGGAGGCTCCGATGGGTCTGACGGATGTGGTTGAGGCTGGCGAGCTGAAGGTCGAGGCCCTCGTCGAGGGTATTGAACAGGTCCGGGAGGCCCTCCCCGAGGAGGCTCGCGCCATGGCGGACAGTGAGTTGGCCGCGGAGATCCGGTCACTTGCCGACGAAACCCTGGAGAAGGCCGAGGAAGCGCTGGACCGCGCCACTGAGGCAGTGCAGGATGTCGCGCGCTCGCTTCCCAAGGGCGTCATAGTCGCCGGGACCGCGGTGCTGCTCGCCGCTGCTGGCGGTGCGACCGTGGTGATCTGGAGGCGACGCCAGCACGAGGCGTCTGAGGCTGCGGCCGACGAGGGCGTTGTACCCGAGGAGGGCCCAGACACCGGTGAGTCACTCGCCGACGAGGCCGCCGGGGCGACTGAAGAGGCATGAGGACGAGGCAGGCTGCGCCGCAGGGAAACGCAGCTGCCGACGCTGGCTGACTCATCTGATCGCATCGACGTCCTTGGTCGCGGTCTGATACTTGTCAACAATGCGCTTGTTGGCCACGTACTCGGATCGAGTCGCCTTGGCGGTGTAGTCGATGGGTAGCACGAACCGGGTGCTCCACTGCCATCCCGTGACGGCACCGTCGGGTGAGGTCTCCACGTTGCTGACCACGACCCGGCGCCCGAGCGCGCGCGCCATCGCCTGTGTTCGTCGGTGTGGATCGGACACGAAACCCTCCTCGACGGGGGCGTCGATCTCGACGGTCCTGGTCACGGACGACGTCATTCTGCGCCGTGCGAGCCGGCACCGAGCCACCCCCTCGCGCCCGACTCGCGGCGATAGGCCGCCACGGCGGGGTCGGGTCAGACCTCCCGTCGGCGGGGCAGTCCACCGAGCGGCGGTCAGGGCCGATTCACTGCACTACCCAGGACTGCGTCGATTTGGCGCAACAGGCGGTCGAGGTTCTTCGCGTTCGTTCCCCAATCGACGAGGCCGAACTTCAACTCGGACCGGGCGGTGACCTGCACGCAGCCCGGTGCATCCAGACCGACACCTAGGCGAACCCCGACGCGCTCCCCCCATGACGCGAACGACGCTGAAGTCGTGAGGCTGATGACACCGGCCAACCGATCGGCGTGGTGCAGCGTCATCCCCGCCTCGACCGCAGCCCAACACGCGGCGCTGAACACGGCGTCGTAGTCCCCAGGGAAGGTCCGGGTCAGACTGACAGCAGGTGCCATGACCCCATGGTGCTCTGCGCGTCGGTGTTCCCGTCACTCGGGCAGCGCCGATGAACCGCACGCGAAGGATCCGACGCTTTGGCAGAGATCGCGCGTGCGCCGCGCCGCGGGGCCCGCTGGCCAGTGAGGCCGGCCATCCGACCCGGCACGCGCGCGTCCACAGGCGGCGGAAGGCAGCGCCTGTCCGGTTGCTCGTGCAGGGGTGTTACTACTGACGTTCCGCACATCCGTCCAGTGATATCTCGGTGATTTCCGGTCTCAGCCTTCGGCGTCGGTGAACGCTTGCAGGGATCTGGCCTCCAGTTCGGCCAGGAGCGCGCGGAGGCGGCGGGCGTTGTCGAACCAGGGCTGGTAGCGCGCGGCCTGCTCCGGTGTGAGGGTGCGGGTCACGGTCTTGCC
>JBAVLA010000119.1:0-15275 GCA_049688595.1 Candidatus Nanopelagicales bacterium
GTGCCAACGGGGCCGCGGGGGCCGCGGGTGGGGCCGCGGGTGCGGGTGGAGCCGCCGCGCCCGCCGGGGCTGGCGTTCCGATGACGCCCAGCGTCTCGCCGATGATCGCCGTCTCGTCCTCGGAGACCCGGATCTCAAGCAGCGTCCCGGAGGCGGGCGCCGGGATCTCCGTGTCGACCTTGTCGGTGGAGACCTCGAGTAGCGGTTCGTCCGCGACGACGGTGTCGCCGACATGCTTGAGCCACCTGGTGACAGTGCCCTCCGTCACGGACTCGCCCAGGGCCGGGAGGATCACGGGGGTCTCGGTGCCGGGAAGGGCTGTGCTTCCGGAGACGACCTGTTCCGGCTCAGGTGGTGCCAGGGCGGGCGCCACGGCGGGCCGGGCAGGGGCCATCGCGACTGCGGGTGCTGGCGCGGGTGATGTCACGGCAGTCGGCTGCGGCGGTGCGGAGACTGCTGCCCTCGCCGGAGCCTGAGCGGGGGCGGCCGGTGCTGGAGCCGCAGGTGCCGGAGCCGCAGGTGCAGGTGCAGGGGCCGTCTCCGACGGTGCCGCACCGCCCGTTGCCGCTTCGCCCGCTTCGCCGATCACCCCGAGCTCGGCCCCGACGGCGACGGTCTCATCCTCGCCTACGGTGATGGACAGCAGGATCCCCGACGCAGGCGCGGGGATCTCGGTGTCGACCTTGTCCGTGGATACCTCAACCAGGGGCTCGTCGGCCGCGACTGTATCGCCGACCTGCTTGAGCCAACGGGTGACCGTGCCCTCCGTGACGCTCTCGCCCAGTTGCGGCATCTTGACCGTGACCGACATCTGCGGGGTGCTCCTATCCAGTCCAGGCGTTTCGCTTGCCGATTGTGCTCGGGGTCCGCGCGTTGGGACCCGGGGCTCACGTGTGCGCGTGCAGTGGCTTGCCAGCCAGGGCAAGGTGCGCTTCGCCGAGGGCCTCGTTCTGCGTCGGGTGCGCGTGGATCAGCGACGCCACCTCCGCCGGGTAGGCCTCCCAGTTGTAGATCAACTGGGCCTCGCCGATCTGCTCGCCCATCCGCGCGCCCACCATGTGGACGCCCACCACGGGTCCGTCCACTCGGCGCACGAGCTTGACGAACCCGCCGGTCGCAAGTATCTGGCTCTTCCCGTTGCCGCCGAGGCTGTACTCGTAGGCCTCGACCGCTTCCGCTCCGAACCGCTCCTTCGCCTGCGCCTCGGTCAGGCCGATCGACCCGATCTCCGGTTCGCAGTACGTGACGCGCGGGATGCCGAGCTCATCGATCGCAGGCGGATTGAGCCCAGCGATCTCCTCGGCCACGAAGATGCCCTGCTGGAAGCCGCGGTGGGCCAGCTGCAACCCCGGCACGATGTCGCCGACGGCGAAGACTCCGGGGACGTTGGTCCGCAGCCGCTCGTCGGCGAGGACCCAGCCTCGGTCCATGGCCACGCCGACCTCCTCGTACCCCATCCCGCTCGCGTTCGGCCCGCGGCCGACGGCGACGAGCATGATCTCGGCGGCGTAAGTCGAGCCGTCCTCGAGTGAGGCCACGACACCCGAGTCGTCCTGGGTGACGCCGGAGAAGCGGACCCCCGTCCTGAAGGCGATCTTGCGCCTGCGAAACGCCCTCTCGAGTTGCTTCGAACAGGCTTCGTCCTCGGCCGGGACCAGTCGGGGGAGTGCCTCGATGATCGTGACGTCGGCGCCGAAGGACTTCCAGACCGAGGCGAACTCAACGCCGATGACGCCGCCGCCCAGCACGATCGCGCTGGCGGGGATGAAGTCGAGCTCAAGGGCCTGGTCGCTGGTCATGACCCGACCGCCGATTTCCAGGCCGGGCAGGCTGCGGGCGTACGAGCCGGTGGCCAGCACGACGTTGCGGCCGGTGTGGAGGACCCCGCCGACGTCGACGGTGTTCGCCGAGAGGAGTCGCCCCGAACCCTCGACGTACGTGATCGACTTGCCCTTGACCAGGCCTTGGAGGCCCTTGTGCAGCTTCGACACGACGCTGTGCCGGTAGGCGTTGACCTTGGCTATGTCGATGCCCTCAAGGGTCGTGTGGACCCCGAACTTCTCGCTCTCCCGTGCCGTGTCGGCCACTTCAGCCGCGTGCAGCAGCGCCTTCGTCGGGATGCAGCCGCGGTGCAGGCATGTGCCGCCCAGCTTGTCGCGCTCGATCAGGGCTACCGACAGGCCGAGTTGCGAGGCTCGCAACGCGCACGCATAGCCCCCGCTGCCCCCGCCGAGGATGACGACATCGAACTGGTTGTCTGCCACGGATGGTCCTCCCCGGGGGCGGCGACGGTCGACGCGCCGAGCCGCGTGCGCCCGGCACGAGACATCCTGCCAGTGTTCCGGCCATGAAGGGGAGCTAATCCTGTGGGGAACCGGCTGGACCGGACGGCCGGAACGCCATCCTCCAGGTCAGGCCATCCGGTCAGGCCATCCGCTCAGCGAGCTCGACGAGCGTGCGCACCCCGAAGCCCGTGCCTCCCTTCCCGTTGTAGCCCCATGGCGTGCTCTCGACGAACGCCGGCCCGGCGATGTCGATGTGCGCCCACGGAACGCCCTGCGGCACGAACTCCCTCAGGAAAGCCGACGCCGTGAGCATGCCGCCGTTGCGCTCTCCCACGTTCGCCAGGTCGGCGACCGTCGAGTCCAGCGACGAGCGAAGCTCCTCGGGGATCGGCATCTGCCACGCCAACTCGCCCGAGGCTGTCGCCGCGGCGTGCACCTCGCCGCGCCAGGCATCGTCATTGGCCATGATCCCGGCGACCCGCGTCCCCAGCGCGATGAGCTGGGCGCCGGTCAACGTCGCCACGTCGACTATGGCGTCGGGGGAGTCCGCGCCGCAGCGGACCAGTGCGTCCATCATCACCAGGCGGCCCTCGGCGTCGGTGTTGAGGACCTCGACGGTCTTGCCGCCGTAGGCGGTGATCACGTCGCCCGGGCGCTGCGCGGTGCCGCTGGGCATGTTCTCGGCGATCGCCAGGTAGGCCGTCACCTTGACGGGCACAGCTAGGGTGGCGATGGCTCGGACGGCCGCGAGCACCGCAGCGGCCCCGGCCATGTCGGACTTCATGTGGATCATGCTCGTCGGGGGCTTCAGGGACAGACCCCCGGAGTCGAACGTGATGCCCTTGCCGACGAGGGCCAGGTGCCTCTGGGCCTGCGCCGGCTGGTAGGAGAGCCGCACGAGCCGTGGCGGGTTGGCCGACCCCTTGCCGACCGCGAGGATCCCGCCGTAGCCCTGGTCCTTGAGCGCCTGCTCGTCGAGCACCTCGATCTCGACTCCGGTGCCTGACAGGGCCTCGACGGCCTCGGCAGCCAGCGCGCCCGGCGGGAGGTCCCCTGGTGGGGTGTCAACCAGCCGCCGCGCGAGGTTGATCCCCTCGCCCACGGCCCGGGCCCGCGCAGTAGCGACGTCGAGATCAGCGGAGGCGCCGACCAGGACCCTCACATGCGTCGGTACGGCTCGGGGCGGGTTCCCCTCTGGCGCGCGCGGGTAGCGATAGGCCCCCATGTGTGCGCCGAGAGCCACCGCCTCTACGAGCTCGGCGTCGTCGTTGGTGGGCAGGGCGACGGCCACCGTTCTAGCGCTGGCCGCCCGCAGGGCGGCACCGGCTGCCCGGCGCAGCGACTCCGCGGCGTACCTGTCAGCGTGCGGCCCCAGGCCTGTCGTGATGATCGGTGGCAGTCCGAACGGGTCCCCGGGGAGTCGGAGGACCTCGTCGGGCTTCCCTGTCGCCCCGATTGCCGAGGCCGCGCTGGACAACGCAGCGGCCTGTTCCGGCGTGCAGCCCAGGGCGGGCACGACAGGCCCGGAGCCGCCCGCCGCGACCCCTACTACGAGCAGGTCCGGGGTTCGGAGTTCAGTGGTCAGCGTCAGGGTCAGCGTCATGGGAGCAACCTAGCCCGCACCTCTGACAGAGGTGTCACGTGTTGCTGCGGACCCTCCCGGCCGGTCGCTGGCGCAGGGCGTGCCCGCGGCCACCCGTTCATGCGGCGGGCAGCGCGTGCCGGACGCGCCCCCTCGACGCCGCCCAGTCTGGAACTGGCGATCCGCCAGTCACGGCTCGACCGCGTCGCGGATGATGGGACAGGTCATGCAGTGCCCGCCCCCGCGCCCGCGACCGAGCTCAGCCCCCACGATCGTGACCACCTCGATGCCCTGCTTGCGCAGCAGGGTGTTGGTGTAGGTGTTCCGGTCGTAGGCGAAGACCACGCCGGGGGACACAGCCACGAGGTTGGCCCCGCTGTCCCACTGGGTCCGCTCACGCACGTAGGCATCGCCGCCGGTCTCGACCACCCGCAGCTTCCTGCGGCCAAGCGCGGCGGCGACGACGTCGATGAACGGCCTGGCCTCCTTGCGCAGCTCGAGGCCGGACCGGGTGTCGGCCGGGTAGTAGGAGAACGCATCGATTCCGTAGGCGATGTCCGGGTAGAGGAGAACGCAGTCGCGGTCGGCGAAGGTGAACACCGTGTCCAGGTGCATCGCGGCCCGCCGCTTCGGCAGGGCTGCGACGATCACCCGGTCGGCCGCATCCTGGTCGAACAGGGCCTTCGCGACCTGGCTGATCCCCTGGCGGGACGTCCGCTCGCCCATCCCGATCAGGACGATGCGGTTGCCGATCGGCATTACGTCCCCACCCTCGAGCGTGGCCATCCCCCAGTCGGCCGTTGGATCGCCCCACCACACCTTGACCTTCCCGGCGAAGTCCGGGTGGTAGCGGTAGATCGCGGTTGCCAGGAGCGTCTCCTCATGACGGGCCGGCCAGAACAGTGGGTTCAGGGTCACTCCGCCGTAGATCCAGCAGGTCGTGTCGCGGGTGTAGAGCGAGTTGGGCAAGGGCGGCAGCAGGTACTCGTTGACGCCGGCAGCGTCGCGGACCAGTCGGATCATGTCCCCGCCGTGGGTCTCCGGGAACTCGTGCGTCGACAGCCCCCCGATCAGGATCTCGGCCAATTCCCGGTCGGACCGCTCGGCCAGATATGAACGCACCTCGTCGACCAGCCCCACCCCGACCTGGTTGGGCACGACCTGGTGCTCGAGGATCCACGCGCGAGCCTCGGGGTGAGCCAACGTCTCGGCCAGCAGGTCGTGCATCTCGGCGACTTCAACGCCTCGCTCGCGCATCCCGGTCACGAAGTCCAGGTGGTCGCGCTGCGCGTTCTCGACCCACATCACCTCGTCGAACAGGAGGTCGGTGCAGTTCGTGGGGGTCAGCCGTGCGTGCGCCCGACCAGGGGCGCAGACGAGCACCTTGCGCAACTGGCCGACCTCGGAATGGACGCCGAACTCCAGGCTCATCCCCGTCCCTCCCATGCGGACCGCCCAAACCGCGAGCCTACGGCAGGCACGCCCACGTCCCGCGTCCCGCGAGCCGGCCATGGCGGACGACCTTCGCGATGGCGAATCCGGCGGCGGGCGACCCATGGTTGGTGACCCACGCAGTCGGCTGCCCTGGCGGTTGGCTGTCCAGGCGGTTGGCTGTCCAACGCTGCGTAGTCTTCGAGCGTGACAATGCGCGAGACGCAGCTGACCGATGCCCACCGTCATGCCGGTGCCAGGATGGCAGATTTCGGCGGGTGGGAGATGCCCATCGAGTACCCGACCGGAGTCGTGGCCGAGCACGTCGCGGTGAGGACTGCCGTGGGTGTCTTCGACGTGTCCCACATGGGCAGGCTCGTGGTCCGCGGGTCTGGGGCTGTGGAGGCGCTGAACCAGGTGCTGGCCAACGACCTGGACCGGATCGGGTCTGGCCAGGCGCAGTACTCGATGCTGTGCAACGCCCACGGCGGTGTCGTCGACGACCTGCTCGTGTACCGATCCAGCGATTCCGAGGTGCGCATCGTCCCGAACGCGGCCAACACGGCGGCGGTCCGCGGCGAACTCATGGCAGCTCTGCCGGCTGGGCTGGTCGTGGCGGACCGCCAGGATGCCGAGGGAATCGTCGCGGTCCAGGGTCCGCGCAGTCGGGACGTCGTTGATCAGTTGGGACTGCTGCCTCCAGGTGAGGACCTTGCCTACATGTCCTTCGCTGCCGGTGACTTCCGCGGGGCCGATGTCGTGGTCAGCCGCAGCGGCTACACCGGGGAGCACGGGTACGAGGTACTGGCTCCGGCGGAGGCGCTCGTGGCGCTCTGGGATGAGCTGTGCGCGCGGGCCATGCCGTGCGGTCTGGGCGCCCGCGACACGCTGCGAACCGAGATGGGGTACCCGCTGCACGGCCAGGAGCTGTCCGAGTCCATCACTCCTCTGGAGGCTGGGATGTCGTGGGCAGTCGGCTGGGACAAGCAGGTATTCGCGGGCCGGGATGCACTGCTCGCCCAGCGGGCTGCCGGGCGCCCACGGGCGCTGCGCGGGCTGCGCGTCGACGGCCGGGGGATCCCGCGGCCGCACATGGCAGTCAGAACTCCGGACGGTCGCCCGGTTGGGCAGACCACCTCCGGCACGTTCTCCCCGACCTTGCGCGTGGGGATCGCCCTGGCCCTGCTGGATCCCGCGATCGACGTGGGGGATGTGGTCGAGATCGACGTCCGTGGACGGGCCGTGCCGGCGAGGGTCGTGAAGCTGCCGTTCGTGGATCGTTCACCCAGGGACTGAGCCGGTGGGGCAAACATCTGGGAGCCCTCGGTCGATCTGCGTGCCCGTGACACCGCCCGAGCATCGCTCCGTGGGCCTCGCGCGCTGTGTGAGACGCCGCCCGAGCATCGCTCGGCGGGCGAGCGCGCCTCAATTCGTGTGGTCCAGGACTCCTGCTAGGTCCTCGGCGAGCTCGGGGAGCCGTTCCTGGACCGCTGGGTACTCCGTCTTCAGCGCCGCCCAGACCTCGGGACAGTGCGCATCCTCCGGCAGCCGCAGGAGCCTGAGGATCGCCTCGTGCACGCGTTGGCGGTTCGCCCTGTCGTAGGGGAGGTCCAGCTGTTCGAACAGCCCGCCGAGGTGGCGCTGGTAGCAGGTCATCGTTGGAGTCCTCCTTGAGGCTCCCCAATCTAGCGGTGGACGCCGAGCGCACTGCGATCGCGGCAAGTTGAAGGTGCTTGGGCGGCGATCGCGGCAAGTCTCGTGGGGATCCCAGCCCGCAAACTGGCCGCGATCTTTGAGGAACCTGTGGCGCACGCTGAACCAGTGGCGTACGCCGAACCTGCCCGGGGTCGGGTCAGTGGGTCTGCAGGACCTGCACCTCCGTCACCGGCACGTCGCGGGTGCCGGTCAGCGTGAAGGTGATCTGCCCGGACTGCCCGGCGCCGGACCAGTCGACCTGCCAGTGCGCGGTGGCGCGTACCTGGAACACCCCGCCGGGCTGGGTGGTCGAGGGGTTCGTGTACCTGTGCCCGCAGGTCGGTGATGCTCCGGTGCCCTGATCCGGCGTCCACGGGGTGCCCGCGTTCCGGCATGTCACCCGGGAGCCGTCGCCGAGGTTCCAGACGACCTTGGCTACCTGCGCGGTGGCCGTGACCGACACGGGCCCAGCGGTCGCGGTGCGGCTGATCGGGCCGTAGCTCTGCGGCCCCGGGTCGGCGACCCACAGCCACGCGTCCATGCCCACCAGCAGAGGGGCGCCGACGCGCAGTGGCGTCATCCCGACCGTGGGTGCGGTCAGGCCCATCCGCTCCACTGCCTCCTCTGCCAGGGCGACCGGGTCGACCAGCACCGGGGCTCCGTCGGCACCCGCGCTGGGGGCCCAGAACAGGTACACGTTCGTCCCGCCGCCCCCGAACTGGGCGCCGAACGGTGGGGTGCACCGGTAGATGGCCCCGTCGGTGTGGTTGTCCCACACTGTGGTCTCCTTCGGCGGCGGCGAGGACTCCCGCTGAACCCAGCACTGCCGGTCGTTGGACCACACTCCGGAAGGATGGGTGCAGTCGATCGGCTCACCCCTGAATGTGCAGGTCCGTCGTGTGTCCGATCGACCCCCGCCCGAGGTGGACCCGGCGCCCCCACCGCCGGCGGAGCCGGACTCGTCCTCCTCGTACCCGGCGCCGACGTTGACTGTGGCACCTCCGTTGCTGCCGTTGGCGCCTGAGTCGAAATCAACGTCGATGCCGGAGTTGCCACCCGAGTCGCCTGCCGCAGCGGCTGGCGAAGCGAGTGCAGCGGCCAGCACGAGGGCGGCGGCTGTCGCGGCACCTTGGGTCAGCACTTGCGGTTCTCCGCGTCCTCGTCGCCTTGAATCCTCGACACAGTCCAGCCTGAACCTTGCGCCTTGGCACGTTGGACCACCGTGTAGTCGGCTTCAACGCGCACCCCCGGGCTCCTCTCACCCTCCGGGCTGACGCCAGTGACGGCAGTTGCGTCTATGCATGCCCTCACCACGACCGTGGGCGGGCGGCCTACGAGATCGACGTCGACCAATTCAGCAGAGGCAAGGACGAGCTTCACCCCCATCGGTTCGGAGTGCCAGCCTTGTGCGAGCCCGTCCTGAATGTGCTTCAAGCCCTGATCGAGCAGGTCTCCGGTCGCGACCTCATTCAGATCGTTCAGGTTGGTACGAGCCCCCGAGTACAGGTCTGTGATCGTCTGCCGGTATGCCAGCACCACCTCCGTGGCCTCCTCAAAGGCCCGCTGCTGCTCCGCAGTCAGCGTCGACGTCGCTGAGGCCGCTGGACTGGCGGTGGTCGCCGCTGTCTCGTTCGGCGTGGGACTTGCCCCCTCGGACCCGGTGCCGGAGCATCCGGCGAGCACGGCGACCGCCACGATGGCGGCCAGGGCACGGCTGGGCACGTTCACTGTTGCTTCCTCATCGTGCTGATCGTTCATTGGATGACGCGGCGGCGCCGCGTGTTCCTGCGCCGCGTGTTCCTGCGTCGCCCGGACGCGGACCATTGGTGTGCTGGCCGGGGCTGACCAGGAGAGCTGGGCTGAGCGCAGTCAACATGCGGCATGCGGGCATGCCGAAGGCAGCCCTGCTCCTGCGAACCAGCACCCGAGCCCCCGTTGCATCCCCCGACTGTGGCCGATTCGCTGAGCGCCACCGGGCCCACGCCACCTGCCACCTCCCGACGCGTCTGGACTTTCAGGAGCGCCTGGATGGGCCAAGCATACTTCCGGCCCAGGCCGCGCCGAACCTCCCGTCCACAGTCAGCGGCTGCGCTGCAGCCGTCTCCCCGACTCCGGCCGCCAGCCTGCTCGACAGGGCAGGAGTGCGCACGCCTCGCCCACTGGTTGTGTCAGACCGCCCGCATAGCTTGTCGGTGGAACACCTGAGGGGCGCCGACGACAGCCGCCCGGGATCCTGCGATTGGGGGTTTGGCATGGAGCACACCGAGGCCGGTGAGTACGACCTGCGCACGAGGGTCATGATGCGCTCGCACCTTGAGCGCTGCCTGCAGGACATCTGGGGAACACGCGACTTGGCGGTCGATGACGACCGTGACTACCCGTACCCCTACGGGATCGCCGCTTGCTGGGTCTCGCCGCTGGGAGGTCCGGTGCCCGGCGTGGAGGTGTACGCGCACGCTGCCGTGGGGCTGAAGCCGTCGGCGAGGCTGTTGCGCGAGGTCGGCGAGTTGAACGCTCGCAGCCGGTGGACCAAGTTGACCTTCGCGGATGGGATCGTCCGGGTGTCTGCCACCCTGCACTGGGCGGCTGTTGACCGGCTGGCACTTGCTCACACGCTGGCACAGGTGGGTGAGGTGGCCAACGACGTCGGCAGTCTGCTGGCGGTCGTCTACGGTGGCTCCACTCCCTTCTCCGCTGACGTGCCAGTGCGAGGGAGCCGCAGCGACGAGGCGGCATGACCCGCGAGGGGACCGACGCGTGACACGAGGGAGACGACGTGTGAAACCCGAGGGAGCCGGCTGCAGTATTGGCCCATGACCGACATGCGCAGCATCGTGGCGAGCCGGTCGTGGCGTGACGGCCGCGTCGTAGATGACGATGTCCGGCTCGAGGAGATCCCGGCGGCCGTGCGGCAACCGGAGGGCGTGGTCTGGATCGACCTGCTCCGCCCCACGTCAGACGAGCTGGGCGCTATCGCTGCGGAGTTGGGCATTCCGCCCACTGCCGTGGAGGACGCGCTCGCCCCGTTCGAGCGCCCGAAGGTCGTCCGCCACGAGACGCATCTGTTCTTCACCGCCTACGCCACCTGGATGGCTCTGCCCGAGGAGGCGCCCTCTGGGGGCCGGTTGCGGGCTTCGCGGGTCTCCGCGATCGTTCTGCCGACAGCGCTTGTGACGGTGCGCGTCGACGACGGCTTCGACATGGCTCCGGTCCTGGCGCTCTGGGAGGAGAACGCCGACCTGCTCAAGCACGGTTCCGGGGCGCTGCTGCACGGGTTGCTCGACGTCGTCGTCGACAGCCACTTCGACACGATCCAACAGCTCGATGACATCGTAGAGGGGCTTGAGGACGAGCTGTTCGAGGAGCGCCGGACGGGCCGTGAGTTCGCCCACAGCGTCTTCCACCTGCGCAAGGACCTGGTGCAGCTCCGCCGCCTGGTGCTGCCAATGCGGGAGGTGGTCAGCGGCCTGCTCCGCCACACCAGGGCCGGCCAGTCGGAGCTGGACAGCTGGTACGACGACCTGTACGACCACGTCCTGCGGGCCTCGGAGTGGACCGAGTCCCTGCGAGACATGGTCACGTCGCTGTTCGAGACGAACCTGTCGCTGCAGGACTCGCGGCTCAACGAGATCATGAAGAGGCTGGCCGCTTGGGCGGCCATCATCGCGGTGCCGACAGCGGTCACTGGGTGGTTCGGCCAGAACATCCCATACCCGGGATTCGGCGACCACTCAGGCCTCTGGATGAGCGCCGTCCTGATAGCGGCGCTCTCCGGCATGCTCTACGGGCTGTTCAAGCAGCGGGACTGGTTGTAGGCGGCAGTCCCCGGCCGATCCCCGATCAACCCCCTGCGAACGGCGGCAGCACGTCGATCACCGTGCCGCCGGGCAGCGGCTCCTGCGATGCGGGGTCCAAGCGGCGCCCGTCGGCCATCAGCGTGCACATCGAGAGGACCTCGGCGAATCGGGGTGGGAGGGCGGCGGTCGCCGCCGCGACGACATCGGCGACTGGGACCGCGGCGGGCAGGGAAGGGCGCGGGTCGGGCTGGACCGGCACGTCAAGGACTCCAGTGCCCGCCGCGGCCTTGGCCGCGGCGAACAGTCGCAGGGTCACGACCCCACGCTGTGGATCCTCCGCGTCAGGCTGGCCGAGCGCGCCGCCCCGAGGATCGCCGGACGCCCGCCTTCCGTTGGGTTCAGTCATGCGTCCGGCCTCCTGATGCGTGGTTCGCTGGGTCTGTCCGGCGATCGCCCATGTCAGCCCCCGATCGCCGACATCGGCCGCCGTGGCTGCTGGAACGCCGGCTCGTCGATGCCGTGCCCACGCTGCTTGGCAGCCACGGAAGCGGTCATGACGGCGGCGATCTCGTCGTCGCCTGCTCCGGCGCGAAGCAGGTCGCGGAGGCCCGACTCGTCCTGGGCGAACAGGCAGGCGCGCCAGTGCCCGTCCGCGGTGAGTCGCACCCGGTCGCACGCGCCGCAGAACGGGTTCGTGACCGAGCCGACGATGCCCACGGTCGCCGGACCGCCGTCAATGGCGAACTCCTCCGCGGGGGCCGACCCCCGGCCGGGCAGTGCCACCAGGTTGAAGCCCGCGCTGGCAAGTCGGTCGAGGATCTCGGTCCGCGTGACCATCATCGCCCGGGACCAGCCGTGCTGCGGGTCCAGCGGCATCTGCTCGATGAACCGCAGGGCCAGCTCCTCAGCCAGGGCCCACCGCAACAGGTCCCCAGCCTCGTGATCATTCACGCCACGCATGAGCACCGCGTTCACCTTGATCGGAGCCAGTCCCGCCGAGCGGGCGCCGGCGATTCCGGCGAGGACGTCATCCAGCCTGGCGCGCAGTGCAAGACGGGCGAACGTCGCCGGGTCAAGGGTGTCGCAGCTGATGTTCACGCGACGTAGCCCGGCGTCGGCCAGCGGCTGGGCGAGCCGCGCCAGCCGCAGCCCGTTGGTCGTGAGTGAGAGCTCCGGAGCGTGCGGTAGCGCTGCCAGCGCCCGGACGATATCGACGACGTCGGGCCGCAGCAGCGGCTGAGGAGTGTGCGTTCGGTGATCTGCTGGCCGCGGCGGGCACGGTCGTCACCCCCGCGCTGATCGGACTTGCGGCGGCATCTGGCCACGACCGGCTCGAGGTGCGGCCTCGGCCCCGCGCTGCGCTGGTCCTGTTCGGCGACGAGTTGGCCTTCGAGGGCGTCCCGGGGCCGGGGCTCGTCCGCGACTCCCTGGGCCCGCAGGTTCCTGCCTGGCTGCGGCGGATGGGAGTCGAGGTCGTGGGAGTGGATCGTGCCCCGGACACCCTGCCAGCGCACGTGGCGGCCATCGAGCGCGCTGCAGAGCGGGCCGACGTCGTGCTCACGACCGGCGGAACAGCCGCGGGCCCGGTGGACCACCTGCACGCAGCGATTGCCGCATGCGACTTGGAACTGGTCATCGATCGAGTGGCCGTCCGGCCCGGACACCCGATGCTGGCGGGGAAGGCGCGCCGTGGCACAACCTGGCTGCTCGGCCTGCCGGGCAATCCGCAGAGCGCGATCGTGGCCCTGCTGACGCTCGGCTCGCCGATCTTCGACGGGCTGTCCGGACGGCAACCGGCCACGCTGGCCGAGGTGCGGTTGGCAGCAGTTCTGCCAGCCCCGGCGCATGAGGATCGACTCGTGCTGGGAACAGTTGCGGACGGCCGTTTCCACGCCGCCAGCCACCTTGGTTCCGGGATGCTGCGGGGCCTGGCGTCAGCAACGGGCTTCGCGGTGCTGCCACCCGGCGGTGCGCCCGCCGGGTCGGCCGTGCGGTGGCTGCCGCTGCCCCTGTGAAGCACCCGCTGCGTCAACTGGGCATCTCCGCGCCCGGCTTGGCGTAGAACTGCCAGGTTATTGCGGCGCGGGTGAGCGGTGGCGGGTCCGGTGGATCGCGAGGATCGTGATCCCTACGGGATCGAGGTGATCGGCGCCGGGGATGGAGAGGAGTGCCGATGGACGCCAGCAGGCATGCGGGCAAGGTGGCCCTGGTCACCGGGGCCGGATCCGGGATCGGGCAGGCCACAGTCGTGCGCCTCGTCGGCGAGGGCGCCTCAGTGATCGGGCTGGACGTCAATGCCGACGGACTCGGGGCCACGCGCGACCTGCTCCTGCCGGAAGGCAGGTCCGCTCGGCTCGTCGTCGCGGACGTGACCAAGCAGGCCGACGTCGACGAGGTCGTCGCCGCGGCGGGGCGGATCGACATCCTGGTCAACAATGCCGGAGTGATGGACCACTTCCTCCCGCTGACCGAGACGGACGACGCGATGTGGGATCGGGTCCTGGCCGTCAACCTGACTGGCGTGATGCGCCTCACCAGGGCGGTGCTGCCGGGTATGTGCTCGTCGGGCGGCGGTGCGATCGTGACGACGGCCTCGGAGGCATCGCTGCGGGCCGGGGCGTCCGGCGCCGCGTACACGACGTCCAAGCACGGCGTCATCGGACTGGTCAGGCACGTGGCTTACTTCTACGGTCCCGAGGGCATCCGCTCGAACGCGGTGCTGCCCGGCGGGGTGGCGACCGGTATCGGTGCAAGCGCGATGCCCAGGTCCGACTGGGCCATCGCCCGAGCCCGGCCGGCGCTGGCAACCGGCGGTCCGACGGCCCAGCCCGACCAGATCGCGGCTGCCATCTCCTGGCTGGCCAGCGACGAGGCGTCGAACGTCAACGGCGCGCTGCTCACCGCCGACGGCGGCTGGTCGGCGGCATAGAGAGCACTCGCGGCCAGATGGACTGGGGCCTTCTCGGCGCCATTGGCGTGCAGTGGATCGCGACCATCCGATCGTCGGGATCGACTGCACGCTCGGGCGGATCAATCTCTCTGTGGAAGGAGGATGCGGTGGCTGAGCTGCCGACAGCCAGTGCGGAGCCGGGGTCTGGCGGGCTGGCTCACGTGCCGGACCTCGCAGCCCTGATCGAGGTTGCCGATGAGTCGACCGTGTCTCGGACAGTGCTGCGCGCCGAGGGCGTGCGCCTCGTGCTGTTCGCCTTCGACGCCGGCCAGGAGCTCACGGAGCACACTGCAGCGGTGCCGATCCTGCTCCAGGTGATCGACGGCCGGCTGCGGGTCGGCGCCGGGGGAGCGCAGGCCGTGCTCCTGCCCGGAGCCGTGATCCACATCGGGGCGCGAGTACCGCACGAGATCCTGGCCCTCGAGCCCAGCCGGATGGTCCTGACGATGCTCGACCCGAGGGTCGGCCGGCCGAAGGCGTAGCCCCAGCCGGTCCGCACCACGGGCGGACATCTGATGAGGCCGGCGTGGCAGGATCTTCACGTGCTGCGGTATGCGGTCGTGGGGTCGGGTGCAGTCGGCGGCTTCTACGGCATCCGGCTTGCCCACGCAGGTGCCCGGGTGCAGTTCCTGCTCCGCCGGGACGTCGCCGAGGTGCGCGCCCGCGGCCTGGAGTTGGAGTCAGCCGAGGGCGACATCCGACTGGCCAAGCCGCACCTGGCCGGGTCCTGGTCGCAGCTGGAACAGTGCGACGTCCTACTGGTCGCGGTCAAGGCGACAGCCAACGCTGACGTGCTCGGGCATCTGGCCCGACACGCAGACCGACTGATCGCACCGGGCGGCGGGATCCTGCTGGTCCAGAACGGGATCGGCGCGGAGCCGGCGTACGCGGCTGCCGCCGGATGCTCGGTACTCGGCGGCCTGGCCGTCCTCTGCGCGCACCTGATCCGCCCGGGCACTGTGAGACACCTGGACCTGGGCTCGCTGACCATCGCGGCCCACCACCCGAGCGGGGATGCCGCCGGGGTCTGTCCACTCATGCTCGCGATCGCCGATGACCTGACCCGGGCTGGCACCGAGGTCCACCTCGACGAGGACCTCGTCCGCGCGAGGTGGCGCAAGTTGATGTGGAACATCCCGTTCAACCCGCTCTCGGTGATCCTGGACGCAACGACTGACGAGTTGATGGGGGATGCGAACACCGTCGAGCTGGTCAGGGCGATCATGAACGAGGTTGCGGCAGCGGCCGCCGCCGAGGGACGCACCCTGCCCAGTGGACTGATCGACGGCCTCCTGGCCGCCACGGCCGGGATGGCGCCATATGCGACATCCATGAAGCTCGACGCAGACGCGGGCCGCCCGATGGAGGTTGAGGCGATGCTCGCTGAGCCGCTGCGGAGGGCGGCGCTGACCGGAACCGCCATGCCCAGCGTCAGCGTGCTGCACCGGGAACTGGGATTCCTCGATGCGCGGGCGCAGCGGAGATCGGGCCGGCCGACATCGGGACAGCCGCCCCAGGCGGCCCCTGACCCGGCC
>JBAVLA010000120.1:0-11795 GCA_049688595.1 Candidatus Nanopelagicales bacterium
GCCATGGCCGGGCGCCACGGGTCGCCGGCCGCCGGCAGCTCGATCCCGGTGAAGATCCAGTCGGCCAGGTCGTCGAGCAGCTCGTCCTTGCTGGCGATGTGGTGGTACAGCGACATCGCCTCGACGCCGAGCTCCTTGCCGACCGCCCGCATGCTGACGCCGGCGAGCCCGGTGCGGTCGGCCACCCGGGCCGCCGCCTCGACGATGCGCGCGCGGCTCAGGTTCAGGCGTGGGGTCATGGAACCTCGATCCGGTCTTGCCAACCTTACGATCGTAAGGATACGCTCCGGAGCGTGACTTACGCACGTAAGGGAGTAGCGATGAGGGCAGCGGTCGTCGACAGGTACGGTCCACCGGAGGTCGCGGTGCTGCGCGATGTGCCCCAGTCGGTGCCGCGTGCCGACGAGGTGCTGGTCCGGGTGGCCGCCGCCGCCGTCAGTTCCGGCGACGCCCGGATCCGCGCCGCCCGCTTCCCCAGGGGGTTCGCCCCGTTCGCCCGCCCGGCGTTCGGGCTGCGGGGGCCCCGCAGGAAGATCCTGGGCGGCACCTTCTCCGGGACCGTTCAGGCCGTCGGCGCCGGCGTCACCGCGTTCTCCCCCGGCGACGAGGTGTGCGGGATGTCGGGGGTGAGGATGGGGGCGCACGCCGAGTACCTCGCCGTCGCCGGGCACCGCGTCGTCGGCAAGCCGACGCGGGTCACCCACGAGGACGCCGCGGGGCTGCTGTTCGGCGGGACGGCCGCGCTGTGGTTCCTGCGCGACAGGGCTGCCGTGCGCCCGGGCCAGTCCGCGCTCGTCAACGGCGCCTCCGGTGCCATCGGGACCAACGCGGTCCAACTGGCCACATACTTCGGCGCCACCGTCACCGGCGTCACCAGCGCCCGGAACGCACCCCTGGTCACCGCCCTCGGCGCGGACCGGGTCATCGACTACACCAGCACCGACCTGGCCGAGGTGACCGACCGGTTCGACGTCGTGCTCGACACCGTCGGCACCCTGTCCCGCTCCTCCGGCCGGCGGCTGCTCACCGACGGCGGGGTGCTGCTGCTGGCCGTCGCCGACCTCTGGGACACCGTGCGTGCCCGCGGCGACGTCGTGGCCGGCTCGGCGCCGGAGCGGCCCGCGGACTTCGACTTCCTGCTGGGCCTGCTGGCCGAGGGCGCGCTCAGGGTCGTCATCGACGACGTGCTCGACCTCGGGCAGATCGCGGCGGCATACCGGCGCGTGGACTCCGGCCGCAAGGTCGGCAACATCCTCGTCCGCCCCTGAGAGGGTGGTCGCATCTCGGTCCGGTCGCACGGCCACCGGGCGCGCGTGGGCGGACTGCGCAGACGCGAGGTGATCACGTCGGTCACGGTCAGACGGTGAGCAGTGCCTTGATGGCGGTGCGCTGGTCCATCGCCTCGTAGGCCTCGGCAGCCCGCTCGAGGGGCAGGCTCAGGTCGAAAACCCTTCCGGGATCGATCTGCCGGTTCCAGATCCGGTCGATGAGGTCGGGCAGGAACCGGCGCACCGGCGCTGGGCCGCCGTGCAGGTGGACGTGGCTGTAGAACAGCTCCTGACCGGACAGGGAGACCCCATGGGCGACCCCGACATAGCCGACGTGCCCCCCTGGTCGGGTGGCGCGGATCGCCTGCATCATCGACTGCTGGGTGCCCACGGCCTCGATCACGCTGTGCGCCCCGTACCCGCCGGTCAGCTCCTTGACCGCGGCCACGCCCTCGACGCCCCGCTCGACCACGATGTCGGTGGCCCCGAACTCGATCGCGAGCTTCTGCCGGTCGGCGTGCCGAGACATCGCGATGATCCGCTCCGCGCCCAGCTGCGCCGCGGCCAGGACGCCGAGCAGCCCGACGGCCCCGTCGCCGACCACCGCGACGGTCTTGCCCGGGCCGACCTCAGCGGCAACCGCGCCGAACCAGCCCGTGCCCAGCACGTCGGAGGCAGCCAGCAGCGACGGCACCAGATCGTCGGCGGGCAGCTCGGGGGTGGCCACCAGGGTGCCGTCCGCCAGCGGGACCCGCAGGTACTCCGCCTGCGCTCCGCCCGGGCCCACCCACTCCCGCTGCACGCAGGAGGTCTGGTAGCCGGCCCGGCAGATCGGGCAGGTGTTGTCCGAAGCCGCGAACGAGCCGACCACGAACTGGCCCGGCTTCACGTGGGTCACCGCCGAGCCGACCTCCTCGACGATGCCGACGTACTCATGGCCCATCGGCATCGGCCCGGCGGTGGGGTCGGCGCCGCGGTAGGGCCACAGGTCCGAGCCGCACACGCAGGTCGCGGCCAGCCGAAGGACCGCGTCGGTCGGCTGGATGATGGCCGGCTTGTCGCGCTCCTCGACGCGCACGTCGCCGGGTGCGTGCATGACAGCTCCACGCATGATGATCGTTCCTCTCGTTGAATGAACTGGGGTGGGCCGGGGCTCAGCCGGCGTACTGGTCGTCGGTGACGTGCTCCAGCCAGGTCGCCCCGTCGCCGTCCTCGGTGCCCTCGTACAGCGCCGCCATCCGAGACGGCGCCGCCTTCCGCACGTGGATCGGGTCGAGGTACACGTCGCCGGTGAACCACTCCGTCGGCCCCTGCCAGGTGGGGAGCCTGGGTTCAATGTTCATGTCGTTCCTCCGTGTCTGGATCGTCGCGCCGACGGTGTCGGGCGCCACGACAAGGAAACCTCGGCCGGCGGCGGTGAGGGAGTCCCTGCTGTGGGGTGTATCGACAGGGCATCCCACGCCCCGCCTGCGCGGCGTACCGTCGACCTCCATGGACAACCGCGCCGAAGTACGGGAGTTCCTCACCTCACGGCGGGCCAGGATCACCCCCCAACAGGCGGGGCTTCCCGACGTGGGCACCCGCCGTGTGCCCGGACTGCGCCGGGTCGAGGTGGCCGCGCTGGCCGGGGTCAGCATCGAGTACTACTCCAAGCTCGAACGCGGCGCCCTCGCGGGAGTCTCCCCGCAGGTGCTCGACGCCATCGCGCGTGCCCTCCAGCTCGACGAGGCCGAACGGGCCCACCTGTTCCACCTCGGCGACGCCGCCGCCGGCACCACCGCGATCATCCGCCCGACCCGGCGCGCCACGAACCGGTGGACGCCGCGGCCCAGCCTGCAGTGGACCCTCGATGCGATCACCAGCCCGGCAATCGTCGTCAACGATCGGATGGACCTGCTGGCCACGAACCTGCTGGGCCGAGCAATGCACCACGACCTCTGCACCGGGTCCAGCACCCCACCGAACTTCGCCCGGTTCACCTTCCTCGACGACGCCGCCCACGCGTTCTACCCCGACTGGGACACGGCCGCCGACATCGCCGTGGCCATCCTGCGCGCCTCAGCCGGCCGCGACCCCCACCACAAGGCACTGCACGACCTCGTCGGCGAGCTGGCCACCCGCAGCGAGGACTTCCGCCGCCGGTGGAGCAGCCACAACGTCCGCATCCACGGAACCGGCACCAAACGGTTCCACCACCACATCGTCGGCGATCTGACCCTGGCCTACGAGACCATGGCGCTCAACGCCGAACCCGGACTGTCGATGACCATCTACGCCGCAGAACCAGCCTCCCCCACTGCACAGGCCCTGGCCCTGCTCGGCACCTGGGCCGCAACCCAGCTACAGGCGACCGCCCAGCGAACCTGAGCGCCAGACCGACCCTCAGGAGCCGGAGTCCAACGCCTCCTGGTAGGTCTGCTGGGCCTCCAGGATCGGCACCAGCTCGTCGGTCCTCCCGGTCGTCCAGCCCGCGGGCTGGGTGATCTCCACCCAGGACTCCAGTTCGCGCGGTG
The DNA here is from genome assembly GCA_049688595.1 of Candidatus Nanopelagicales bacterium. Classification (GTDB taxonomy): domain Bacteria; phylum Actinomycetota; class Actinomycetes; order S36-B12; family CAIYMF01; genus Prado023. The sequence goes on from JBAVLA010000120.1 coordinate 3,782, forward strand.
ACTGTACGAATGGCCGAAACCCTCAGGCACGTTGCCTGCGCCCGGCAGGTCCAGGGCGACCTGCCACATCGTCACCAGCGGGAACCAGCCCATCTTCTCGGAGATGTCTGAGCCACGCTGACCGGGCTTCAGCCAGTCGGGCATCTCGGCCAGCGTCGGGGAGAAGAACACCACCGGATCGGAGTTGTGTTGAAGGTACACCAGTCGCGTGGGCCCCCACGGTCCCGGGGTTGTGGCGAACCCGTTCTCCTCGGCGGTGAAGCGCACGGTGCGCCCCTCGCGGTAGATCGGCTGCCACGGCGGGGTGCCGGGCTCGCGGGCGTGCAGTACTCCGACCTGCCCAGCTGGCGCGCTCCTGCAGGGTCTCGGCCGACTTCAGGCCAACGTAGGCCCGGATCGGCTCCTTCGCCCCGCCCCCCGTGAAGGTGTTGATCTGCTCGTCCCGCGGACCCCACCCGGTGAAGATCCGGCCTGACGGCCGAGGGAGTCCCACGCAGCCAACGACGCGCCTCCCGAGCGTTCCGGCTCCACGGGCTGCGACACCGACGCGGGCGTGTCCGTGTCCCGCACCGAGAACATGACGTTCGCCCCTGCGAAGAAGCCCTTGACCAGGACGCCGGTCAGAAGCAGCCAGAACAGCAGCAGCAGCCCGGTCACGCCGCACCCAGGCCAACCTCCGCGGCAGTCGCCGCCCCAACCGGTGGCCCACCTTCCCGAACAGCACCCGCAAGGACCGGGATACGCTCAGGATCAGCGCGGCCACGGCCAGCGTCGTCAGCAGGATCACCGGCCAGATGGCCGGCGAGACCGGCTCCATCCCGAACAGCACTCGCGTGTCGTTCTGCCAGCCGACCTGCTGCCAGACACTCGTCACGACCATCAGTCCCACGAGGCCCAGGACAATGAGCCGGGCGATCGTCCGGGCGCGTCCCGCAGCTTCGGGATCTCCAGGTATTCCCAGAGGGCCTGCCCTCCGGCGCCAAGGCCGTACCCGATCATCAGCGTTATCCCGGAGACCACGCCCTGCACGTACGCAGTCCGCGGCAGCAGTGAGGGCAGCAGCGAGACAGCGAGGAAGACCGCCCCCACCGTCAGGCCAGTGCGGGAGAAGCGCACGCCCAGGATCCGCCGCGCCCTCGTGGGTGATTCGAGGTCAGGGTCGGGCTCGTCCCTCGGGGGGGCGTCGAGCTCTGCTGTCACGGGAGTCCTTTGGTGGAAGGCCGGTTCACGGGCCTGCCGCTGAGTCTGGCTCGGCACTCGGCGACGCGACCTTCCTGGCCCGGGCGGCTGCTCGGAGTAACCGTTACAGCGCCTGAATCGCCGGCAGGACCCGCTGGCCGAGGTTAGCCTTATCGCACACCGTCGCGCGGTGTCCGTCACACCCCCCTGGATCGGAGTCGCCAATGACCACCACAGCCGCGGGCCCATCCGCGAGCGCGTCGTCGCAGACCTGGCGAGTCGCACCCTCCGTGCCCGTGGCCATCGGAGTCTTCATCGCGTACGTTGTGGCGTTCATCGGGCTCTCTGCCACCTCGGGCATCGCGTACGCCGATTGGTTCGCCACCGGCGACAACGCCTTCCGGACCGCCGTGATCCCGCTGATTGGCGGAAGCCTGGTGCTCATCGCCTTCGTGCTCTGGGCGCGCTGGGATTTCGTGTTCAGGGACCCGGCCCGCCCGCCCTGGCCCGCCTTCCTGTGGGTGCCGGTCGTCATCTTCGTCGTGGGCATCGTGACGCACTTCGCCATCGCCGACTGGGCCAACACTCCCGCCGACCTGCTCCTGGCGATCGTGGCCGCCGGTGTCCTGGTCGGCTTCACAGAGGAGACGCTGTTCCGCGGCATCATCCTGCGCGGACTGCGCACCGACCTGCGTCCCGAGGCGTGGGTCATGCTGATCTCGTCGGTGTGGTTCGGGTTCTTCCACCTGACCAACCTCGCCGTGGGATCCCCGGTGGGTGGCGTGCTCTTCCAGTGCGTGCAGGCTTCCGCAGCGGGCGTCGTGCTGTACGTGTTCCGCCGGGTGCGCGGGCTCCTGCTGTTGGGCATGATCGCCCACGGCCTGTGGGACATGTCCGTGTTCCTGCCTCCCCCATCGGGCACCATCGCCCTCCTGAATCTGGCAATCCAGATCTTGGTCTTCGTCGCGGCGCTGAGCGCCGCGATCATCTTGATGCGCCGCGACCGCAAGACCGCCGTGACAAGCACCGGACTGCAGACCCTGTAGGAACGCTTTCGTTCGTCGCCCGACGCGTTTGCCTTTCCGCTTGGACGCGACGATCATCCCTGCCATGGAGGGGTCCGTTCCGTCGGTCAACTCCGACGACTGGGGCGGCTCGCGCGGCGGTGTCGACCGGGAGCCAGATCCCGTGGCCGTGGTCGCGGCACTGCGACGCATGCTGGACAGCGACGAGTTCCGGGTCGCCCCGAGGTCGCGGGACTTCCTGACCTAGGTCGTGACCGAGGCCCTGGCCGGGCGCGGTCACCGGCTCAAGGAGCGCACTGTCGCCAGGTACGCCCTGGGGCGTACCGCGACTTTCGATGCGGCGACCGACTCGGCCGCCCGCGTCCAGGCCAACCGCCTCCGCGCCTCGATGGAGCGCTACTACGCCGGCACGGGAGCTGCCGAGTCGCTGGTCATCGAGCTGCCCAGGGGCAGTTACGTCCCGAGGTTCACGTACCGGGAGTCGGCCCCAGCGCCACGCGGCAGCACCTGCCTGGAGCCGGGGCTCGTGTTCGTGCAGTTCGTCGACATGCCCTCCGAGGGCGCGGGCGAGCCCATGGCGCTGGCCCTCACCGAGTCACTGATCAACGCCCTGGGTTCATTCCCTGGGCTTCGCGTGATCGGGCCAGCGGTCTGCGAGCGGGGCGTCAGCGCCCTGGTGGATGCACGAGCCGCCGCGCGGGCGCTCGACGCGCAGTACGTGCTGACCGGAGCCGTCCGAACGACCCCGGCACTGTTGCGCGTGATGATCCGGCTGTCCGATGGCGAGACCGGCGAGGTGCTGTGGTCCGACGTCAGCGATCAGGAGCGCAGCGCAGTCACCGGATTCCACGACGAGGACGACCTGGTGCGCAGGATCGCCGCCGAAGTCGGCGACTTCCGGGGGGTGGTGCTTCGGGACTTGACGGTGCGGCGCGCGGGAACCCGCCTCCCGGCTGCCCACGCGGCGACGCTGGCCTACTACCGCTACCTCGACAGCGGAACGAGGCAGGACACCGAGGCCGCGGCACGCGACCTGCGCGTGGCCGTGGACCTCGAACCGGAGAACGTCGTCCTGCTGTCGATGCTCGGCTCCATCGAGTACGTGATGGCCATCATGCAGTGGGCGCCGAACCGGGAGGCGGCCCTGGCCGATGCCCAGCGCAGGGCACGTACGGCGCTCAGCATCCACCCCGGGCACGCGCTGGCGTGGACCGTCCTTGCGGGCGTGGCGTTCGCACGGGGGCACACCGACCAGTGCCGGGCGGACGCCCGCCGCGCGATCGAGCTGAGCCCGTCGCACCCGTCGATCCTCTATGCGTCCGGCGTCCTCCTGGCTCTCAGCGGTGCCTGGGACATGGGCCTGGAGTGCATTCGCGAGTCGAACCGGCTCAACCCGTACCACCCCGGGTACCAGCACGTGTATCTGGCCATCGACCGACTCATGGCCGGCGATCACACAGGCATGCTCGCCGAGGCCAGCCTCCACACCCACCCCGAGGACTTCTGGGGCCCCCTGGTCCGCTGCCTGGCACTCGCCGGGCTCGGACATCACGAACGAGCCAGACAGGAGCTCGACGCCACCCTCGCCCTTGAGCCCGACCTGCTCAAGGATGACGCCGCATTGATCGTCGATCAGCTGCAGGACGTGCCCCTCGACATCAGGACTACGATCCGCGAACGCCTGCTCGACTGGCTCGCCTCCCAGCCCGCCGCGGCTCGCGGCTGACCTACCGCCAGCGCCATCAACGATGTCCATCAATGGCCAACGCCTCCGGGTCCTCCGCAGTCCGCGCGCCAGTGTGCGACCGCCCGCGACGTGCCAGAATCGCGGCCATGGCTGATGCACCCCCTCCCGCCGATGGTTGGTCCCGGATCCTCTTCAAGAGCAAGTTCGGCGCCGGCCGGGACTTCGAGGTCACCGACGCCTCGGGTGCCCGCGTCCTGTTCGTCGACGGCAAGATCGGCCCGAAGCCGAAGGCCGAGGTCCGCGACGCCCACGACAAGGTCGTCTACACGGTCAAGGGCCAGTTCCTCGGGATCCCGAAGCGCATGGAGATCTCCTCGGCGGACGGTTCCAAGGTCGCCGAGCTGAAGGCCAAGGCGTTCTCGATCGTCAAGGATCGGATGACGATGTCCATGGCCGACGGCAGCACATGGCAGGTTCAGGGCACGCTGATGGAGAAGAACTACTCCATCACCTCCGATGGGCAGCCCATCGCCACGATCACCCAGAAATGGCTGACAATGCGCGACAAGTACACGGTGGACTACGTCAACTCGCTGGACCCGGGTCTGGTCATGGCCGTGGTCTGGGCCATCGACCGCTGGGTCGAGCGTGACTGAACTCGGTGGGCAGAAGGGCCGATCCCAGTAGGCCGAAGGCCCAATCGGGGCTGTCGGTCGGCCCAGTTCCGGCGTAGGCTCGCACTCCACTGAGAGGGCGCTGACCATGCAGAAGATAGTCCCGCACCTGTGGTTCGACAAGGAAGCGACGGAGGCCGCCCAGTTCTACACCTCGCTGTTCCCGGACTCCGCGATCCGGAGATCCGTCACGCTGCACGACACCCCCAGCGGGGATGCCCAGACCGTCTCCTTCACCATTTCCGGTCATGAGTTCATGGCAATCAGCGCCGGGCCGTTGTTCACGTTCAATCCCTCGGTGTCGTTCTTCTTGAACTTCGACCCGTCGATGATGGAGGGCGCCGAGCGGAGGCTGCGATCCGCGTGGGATTCGCTGTCCGACGGCGGCAAGGTCCTCATGCCACTGCAGAGGTACCCCTTCAGCGAGCTCTACGGTTGGACTCAGGACAGATACGGTGTCTCGTGGCAGCTGATCCTGTCCGACCCGGCAGGGGAGGACCGGCCGTTCATCGTGCCTTCTCTCATGTTCGTGGGCGACTTGTCCGGCCGCGCGGAGGAGGCAACCGCCTTCTACCTGGATGTCTTCCATGACTCGAGGCGAGGGATCATCTCGCGCTACGGCGCAGGCCAGGAACCCGACGAGGAGGGATCAGTCAACTTCACGGACTTCATGCTGGAGCGTCAGTGGTTCGCTGCCATGGACAGCGCTGGTCCGCACGCCTTCTCCTTCAATGAGGCGATCTCGCTGATGGTCCGCTGTGGAACTCAGGAGGAGATCGACGAGTACTGGGAGAAGCTCTCAGCAGTCCCGCAGGCCGAGCAGTGCGGTTGGCTGAAGGACAAGTACGGCCTCTCGTGGCAGATCGTGCCGACAGCGCTGAACGAGATGATGGAGAACGGGACGCGCGAGCAGGTCAATCGCGTGACCCAGGCCTTCCTTCCAATGAAGAAGTTCGACATCAGCAAGCTCGAGGAGGCCTACAACCGGGGTAAGTGAAGGCTTCCTGCTGGGCGGGCTGCGGTCGATGGCCGCGGGAACCCGTGCTGCCCACCGGCCACAGGCGGTCCCGCGACCCGACCGGGCGGATCCATCCCAGTTCGCGGGGTCAAGCGCCCCTCAAACTTGGATCAACCGCCCAGAACGGCAGAAAACGTGGATCGATCGGGCGGGGGGGCGGATGGAGCAACGGTTCGTCCCGCCGTCAGCGGGCGGGACGAACCGCAGGGGGTGCGTCGACCGGCGCAGCGGGCTCAGGCCGGGACCTGCTCCGATGTGGGGACCCGGGTCCCCCCGACCCAGACCCCTTGGGGGTACCACTGCTCGTCCCACCAGACGAGGTCTGCCAGCGCGCGGGGCGTGAGCTGCCCGATGTCGGTGCGCCGCAGGGACCGTGCGGCGACCTCGGTGCAGGACGCGAGCACGAGAGCCGGGTCGAGCCCTGCCGCGACCATGCGGCGGACAGCCTCGTCGAGGACGATGCCGGCTCCGGCGATGGTGCCGTCCGGGCGGCGCCCGACGCCGGCGTCGTCGTTGGCGACGGGCTGCCCGCCGAACATCAGCGGGGTGTGGTTGGGCAGCCCGGCGGTGACGATGGCGTCAGTGACGCCGATGGCACGCCCTGGGGCAGCGGAGTAGACGATCTTGACGGTGCTGGGATGGAGGTGCTGGCCGTCGATGATGACGCCGATGAAGTAGCGCTCGTCGGCGAGCACGGCTCCGGCGACGCCGGGCTCGCGGTGCTGCAGGGGCCGTTGGGCGTTGAAGATGTGCGTGGTCATCGTGGCCCCGGCGTCCGCGGCGGCCCACACCTGCTCCGCGGTGGCATCGGAGTGCCCGACGGAGACGACCACGCCCTGCGCGGTGAGCCGGCGGATCGCCGCCATGGCGTGCTGCCGCTCCGGGGCCAGGGTGACGGTGAGCAGGACGGCGGCTGTGGCGGGGTTGTCCAACAGGGTGTCGAGCGCCTCGGAGGTGGGGTCGAGCATGCACTCGGCCCGATGGGCGCCCTTGCGCTGCTCCGAGATGAACGGGCCCTCGAGGTGGGCACCGAGGATGCGGCACACCGGCTCGTCGGCGTGCCGCTGCTGGGCGGCGTGGATCCGGTCGAATGCCTCATTGAGCTCGGCGAGGGGTGCGGTGATGATCGTCGGCTCGAGCCCGGTGACCCCGCGGGAGGCCAGTCCGGTGAGCACGTCGGCCCACTGCTCCGGGGTGGCCTCGGCGAAGTCGGCGCCGAAGGAGCCGTTGTTCTGCAGGTCCAGCAGTCCGGGGGTCAGGGTGCCGCTGCGCAGTTCGATGTCCGCGGCGGACCCCTGCTCGGCGGCCTTCCCGGTGACGACCGAGGCGATGCGCGGGCCGTCGAGCTCGAGGCGCACGGGCCCCACGAGGCGGCCGGCGACCAGGGCCTGGGCGGCGTGGATGGTAGTCATTCGTTCTCTCATCTCCTATTGGTGCGGTAGCGGCTTCGTGCGGTAGCGGCCCCCGCCCCGCTCACCGGGTGCCGGGGACGGCCGGTGAGCGGGGCGGACGGGGTTCTCTGGCGGTCGGTCATGGCGGACGGCCTGGCGGCGCGCCCAGGTCCGCCTAGATCCCCTGCCAGGCGGGCTTCCCCACGTAGGTCGAGCGGTAGTAGTCGGTGAAGGCGAGCTGGCTGGCGGCATCGTCGTCGATGACGACGGTGGCGTGCGGATGCATCTGCAGGATCGAGGCGGGCCAGTGCGCGGCGACGGCGCCCTCGACGCACTCGCGGACCGCTTGGGCCTTGCCGCGACCGAACCCGAGCATGATCGCGTGCCGGCTCTCCATGATCGTGCCGAGCCCCTGCGTGAGGCAGTGCGTAGGGACCTGGTCGATGTCGTCGTCGAAGAAGCGGGCGTTGTCCTGCCGGGTCTTGGGCGTGAGGGTCTTCAGGCGCGTGCGGCTGGTCAGGCTGGACATCGGCATGTTGAAGGCCAGGTGGCCGTCGGCGCCGATCCCGAGGATCTGGATGTCGATGCCGCCGGCTGAGCGGATCGCCTCGTCGTAGGAACGGCCCGCTGATTCGAGGTCCTCGGCCAGGCCGTCCGGTCCGATCACCGCGGCGGGGTCGAAGTCGACCTGGCCGGTGAAGACCCGCTCGATGAAGGCGCGGTAGCGCTCGGGGTGCTCGGCCGGCAGGCCGACGTACTCGTCGAGGAGGAATGCCCGGGCCCGGGCGAAGCTCAGGCCCTGCTCGCGGTGGCGGCGGATGAGGTCGGCGTAGACGCCCAGGGGCGTCGAGCCGGTCGCCAGCCCGAGCACCGCGTCGGGCTTGCGGCTCAGGAGGCGGGTGTAGGCCTCGGCGACGATCGGGGCGGCGTCCTGCGGGCGGTCGACGATGATGACTTCCATTGCTGCGCTCCTTGGGTTCGCGCGTGTTGTTCGCGCGTGCGGATCATGGGTGGGGTTTGTGCGGGCGGATCATTTCCGC
>JBAVLA010000121.1:0-3398 GCA_049688595.1 Candidatus Nanopelagicales bacterium
AGCCCAACTCCGATCCGCACGGCTCCTCTGAGGCACAGCTCTACCCCCCTTGGTCGGTGAGACAACCATTGCACGTCGGATGGCTCTGTCGCATTCGAGTGCGGACGGGCCGATCGCATCGCGGGAGACGAGCTGACTCACCAGCGCCGGATCCCTGCTCAGAGGCCGCCACCCCCGTCGCAGGCCGGGGGTTCCTCGTCACCCGCGAAGTCGCGCGGGGGGAGGCTCTAGGGTGCTGGTGGTCGGTGCCGGCGGGCTGGGCTCGCCCGCGCTCATGTACCTGGCGGCGGCCGGGGTGGGCACGCTCGGGGTAGTCGACCACGACACCGTCGACGAGTCGAACCTGCAGCGCCAGATCATCCATGGCCAGTCCGACGTCGGCCGGGCCAAGGTGTTGTCCGCGCGCGACGCGGTGCGCGAGATCAACCCGCTGATCGACGTCGCGCTGCATACCGAGCGCCTGGACTGCGCCAACGTCATGGCGGTCTTCGACCAGTACGACCTGATCGTCGACGGAACCGACAACTTCGCGACCCGCTACCTGGTCAACGACGCGTGCGTCCTGTTGGGCAAGCCGTACGTGTGGGGCTCGATCTTCCGGTTCGACGGGCAGGCATCCGTGTTCTGGGCCGAGCACGGCCCGTGCTACCGCTGCCTCTACCCGGAGCCGCCGCCGCCCGAGATGGTCCCGTCGTGGGCCGAGGGCGGCGTGCTCGGCGTGCTGTGCGCCTCGATCGGCTCGATCCAGGCGACCGAGGCGATCAAGCTGATCACCGGGATCGGCGAGCCGCTGTTGGGCCGGCTCGTGATCTACGACGCGCTGGACATGTACTACCGCACCGTGCGGGTGCGCAAGGACCCGGATTGTGCCGTGTGCGGGACGAATCCCACAGTCACCGAGCTGATCGACTACGAGGCCTTCTGCGCAGCGGTGTCGGCAGAGGCCTCCGATGCGGTCCGCGGCTCCACGATCTCGGTGAACGACCTGGCGACCATGCTCGAGGAGCGCGAGTCCGGCGACCGCGACTTCCTGCTCATCGACGTCCGTGAGCCCGCCGAGTGGGAGATCGTGTCGATCCCGGGCGCCCAACTGATCCCCAAGGGCAGGTTCCTCTCCGGAGCCGCCCTCGCGGACCTGCCCCAGCACAAGCCGATCGTGGTGCACTGCAAGAGCGGCGTGCGCTCCGCCGAGGTGCTGGCAGTGCTCAAGAGCGCCAGCTTCGCGGACGCCGTCCACGTCGGCGGAGGGATCGTCGCCTGGGTCAACCAGATCGAGCCGGACAAGCCGAGCTACTGAGGCCTGCGGCACGGCCTCGCCAGACCCAGCGATCGATCCAAGTTTGCTGGCGCATGCCCCCAGCGATCTTGCCGCGATTCGATGTCTGGCGCGCAGACTTGACGCAGTCGCGGCCACGGGGGGCCGGATCGTCGGCATCGGGGTTCCACGGCCCCGAGCCGGGTCAACGACCGCGGCGCGGCGTACGCTGCCGCCGTGGTGACCCGGGCGGAGCATCTACGCGGCCGAGCTCGGGCGGGGTTCCAGAAGCCGCGGCGACTTCGAAGGGGGGCGCCTCGGATCAGGCTGGGAACCTCACCGAATCCCTGCACGATCTTCATGGAGGTGTCCCGTGGTGGATAGCCACGCCCTGCCCGACCAGCAGGCGTTCGCCAAGGAGCTGCGCACGCCCACGGCAGCCGCAGTCGCGGGTCTGGTGTTCTCCGGGATCCTCATCGCCGTGCTCGTGCTTCTGCACACCTCAGTCCCCACCGGGCAGGCAGTCCCCGGCTGGGTCAACGACCCGGGTCGGCGGCGCGCCGTGCGCATCGCGACGTCCCTGATCCCATTCGCCGGCATCTCGTTCCTCTGGTTCATCGGGGTGATCCGCACCCGGATCGGGGCTCGCGAGGACAAGCTGTTCGCAACCGTGTTCCTCGGCTCCGGACTGCTGTTCGTCGGCCTGCTGTTCACGTCGTCAGCCTTCCTGGGCACGGTGCTGGTCCTGTTCGACCAGGGGATGGGGGTCGGGGCCGAGTCAATGGTGAGCCTGCAGGTCCTCACCCGGGAGCTGATGGGCACCTTCGGGACGCGCATGGCCGCCGTGTTCACGATCTCGGTGTCGTCGGTAGGGATGCGCACCCGGGTGCTCCCACGGTGGCTCGTGGTCGTCGGGTTCATGGCCGGACTCGCCCTGCTGCTCTCCCCGCCCCTGACCCGCTGGGCGCAACTGGTGTTCCCGGCGTGGGTGCTGCTGGTCAGCCTCCAGATCCTTTCAGCCGGGCGCGGCAACCGAACCTGATCAGCCAGGTGTGGAGCGCCTCCCCGTGGGCTCGTGCGAACTGGTCCCGGACGGGCCCACGGACCGGCGTCAGCACGACCGCAACCCCAAGCGTGCCCGGACGCACCACCTCTGCCCGAGCTATAGGGCATTCTTCGATCACGTCGACCGGCCGATGGGCTCCATGGCGGGCGCACTTCGAACCGGGCACCTGGCGGAGGAGGTCATGGCCGGGATGGCCCGGATGGACGCCAGGACGCCACCGGCAGGCTGAGACGGGGCGACTCACGCGCCGACGAGGAGGTGCACCGCGATGCGCATCGCGCACGTCTCCGACATCCATGTCGGCGCCCACGACGACCTCGCCCTGGACGGCCTGGCCGACGACCTGCGGAGCGCCGGGGTGGACGCCACGATCGTCACCGGTGACCTCACGATGCGCGCGCGCAGCCACGAGTTCGCTCGGGCCCGCGAGGTCATCGATCGGTTCCCCGAGCCGACGATGGTTGTGATCGGCAACCACGACCTGCCCCTGACCAATCCGGTGCGCCGGCTGTCCGGCCCCTACGAGCAGTTCCGAACCCGCGTCACCGACGAGCTCGACCCCTTCCTGGACCTCGGGACGGTGCGCATCCAGGGGCTTGGTTCGATGCCGCGCTGGCGATGGAAGTCTGGGCGGGTCTCCGATCGCCAGGCCCGGGTCATCCGGGCCGCGTTCGCCGACGCCCCGCCCGGGACTGCGCGGCTGGTGGCGCTGCACCACCCGCCGAGCTCGTCGTCGCTGGAGTCCCTGGCCGGTGGAGGGGAGTTCGAACGGGCGCTGGTGGACGCTGAGGTCGACGTCGTGCTGGCCGGGCACACGCACGTCCCAGCGGTGCAGGTCCTCCGTGTCGGCACGCCGCCGCGGACCCGGTCGGTCATCGAGGTGGTTGCCGGAACCGCCACGAGTCACCGCACGCGCGGAGTCGAGCGGTCGTGGTCGCTCCTCGAGATCGACGGGGGCACCCTCACGGTGACCGAGCACATCGCCCGTGGCCTCGCCTGGCACGCGGGACCGCCGCAGTCGTTCCCCCTGCCGACGGGGCGGCACCGGTTGGGGGGCGCATCGGGCCAGGCCTGATC
>JBAVLA010000122.1:0-2685 GCA_049688595.1 Candidatus Nanopelagicales bacterium
GGTAGCGTCAGACACGTCGAGGTCTTCCTGATGGGCAGCGTAGGAACTCCCATCATCGGAAGACCTCGACCCCTACTGGGGCACCGACGCGCCCACCCAACTACACCCTCAACTGCGAAGAGCCGGACTGGGCCCCAACTGGGCCCGGCCGGGCCGAACTAGGGGGCGAACGGGTTCAGGTCCGGGCCGGAACGGGCCTGGTCATAGCGCTCGCTGGCTCCGTCCAAGCAGGATCGGGCGCCATCCGGGCGGGATCGGACCCCATCCGTGCCGGGCCGGGCTTGCCGCCGGCCACAATCAGCGGGCGCTGAGCAACGGGCGCTGACGCGCGGCTGCCGGGCATGTCCGGCAGCCAGCAAACCGCCGCCCCAGTCGAGATCCGAGGCGGCAGCGATGAGCGGCGGTCAGTGGTCAGTGGTCAGTGGTCAGTGTGCCTGCGCGGCGGGGCCTCGCGGCAGCCTCCACCGTCGGTCAGGACTGACCAGGGCTCCGAGCTGCCCACATCTGCGACGTCGGGACGATTCCCGCCGCCTCGCGGACGTCGGCGGTGGCCGGCTCACGTACCGGCAGCAGGGCACGGACAGCCAGCCCCATTGCTGCGACAAGGGCCGCGATCCGCACCGTGTGGATCAGGATCCCGACCCATCCGCCGTCGACGATGTCGATGTACGCGAACGGGTAGAGCGCTTGGGCCGCCACGGCAGTCACGGCCACGGGCAACGTGGCCCGGCGCATTCGCGAGGAGCCGGCTGCCCACACAAGCGCGGCCATGCCCACAAGCCAGACGTTGTACTGGGGGGAGAGCACCCTGGAGGTCACCATGAGCCACAGGATCGCCACGAAGGCGATGTCGGCAACCGGAACGTGGTCCAGACGGCCCAGGGCCCGGGCTGCGATCAGGAGGAGCAAGCCCACGGCCGTCACTGGGAGCAGCAGCCCCGCCACCGAGTCGGCCAACGGTACGCCCACCTCCGACGACCCATAGCGGAACGCCTCTGGGATCTCCCGGCCGACGAACAGCCTGGCCCAGACGAAGGGCAGCGCAGCCACCGACTCCGTCTGGAGTCCGCGTGCCTCACCATTCCCGACGAACCCACTGATCACTGTGGGCAGGGCCCATGCAGACGTTGCCACGATCGCAGCGGTGGCTGCGACGGCACCGCCCGCACCCTTGAACCAATCCCGCTGGCTCATGGACATGGCCATCAGAGCGGGCCAGACCTTCAGACCGCCGCCCACGGCCAGGATCGCTCCGGCGGCCACCGGCACGGACGTCGCCAGAAGCCCGGCCAGCGCGAACAGCGTGGGGATCGAGTCGTATCGACCGTACATGAGGGGTCCGATCAGCACAGGTGCGGCCAACCACACGGCGAAGCCGTGCCAACGCCCGCGGCTGCGCGCATCAGCAGCCAGCAGGAGGCTGATCGCGATGTCCACGCCGACGAACAGCAGCGCGAACAACCAGGGCTGGGATCCCATGAGCCCGATGGCCGCGAAGACGAACGCTGCCAGCGGTGGGTACTGCCACATCGGATCCTCTGAAGGGACCTGCCCCGCGGCCAGCGCATCGCCCCATCGCGAGTACACGTTCAGGTCGGCGAACATGTGCTTCCAGTCGGGGTGCAGCATCAACCCTGCCGCGAAGAGCAGCACGAAACCACGACTGAGCATCCACCAGCGCATCCGGATGCGGGAGTCGGCCAACTTGGCGGTGAAGGTCTGGGATCTCATCGCGGACATTGTGCCCCAGACCGAGTGTTCCCAATAGTGATCTGCGCCACCCTGCGAGTACGTGGCGGTTGCGGTGGCATCACTGGTAGGACACCCACCACGGCCTCGGTGTGACCGCGAAGGTCGTGACTGGGCTGGGAGTCGGCCGGTCCTCGTCGTAGAAGTTCTTCCACCCGAACCACAGTCCCTCGGGGGCGCCTGACTGCAGGGCCCGCCAAGTGTCGAGCTTCTGCCCCAGTGTGCCATTCCCGTCCATCTGCACCACCACGGCCAACTCGTCATGGGTCAGGTCGAGGTCCGCTCGCTCGGTGATCATCGACAGGCGGAACTGGTGCAGGACGACCATCTTCTGCGGGAGGTTGTGCCCAGCCGTGAGATCGGACAGCCAAGCCATGGCCTCGTTCAGCTCCGCGGCGCTCACCGATCCGATCTGCTCCAGCGGCAGCTCGTCGGCGGCCAGGCGCCACTCAGGATCCATCGCGAGTCCCACGTGGGGCAGCAGCAGGAGCTCCTCGTAGAGCTTGGCCTGGGTCAGGAAGTCGGATCGGCCCGACTGCAGATCCAGGACGACGTAGATCCCCGCGGCCCCAGCCGCATCGACCAGCGGCCGAAGGGCCTCGACCCGCCACTCGTTCGAGTAGTTCCCGTCCTTCCCGGCCGAGCCGGTGGCGACCGTTGCGATGATCTCGAAGGCTGGGACGATCTGCTCGTCAGCGAGGCGCGCATAGGAGCCGGCGAGCTTGCGCACCCGGGCTACTGACTCGACCGCGTCCTGCTCACCGAGGGCGCCAAGTGCCTTGCTGCGCGGATGCCCGTACAGAGCCACGTACCGCTTGCCGTCGAAGACCGTCTGCCCGCCACCGGGCAGTTGGACGCCGGTCACGGCTGCCTCCACCCGCTCGGAGAACCGGGGGGCCGGCCCGAAGCCTGCGCCCAGGCCGATGACCGATGTCG
>JBAVLA010000123.1:0-3889 GCA_049688595.1 Candidatus Nanopelagicales bacterium
GCCAGCGAACCCGCCGGCGATCGCCTCGGCGGCCACGCTGCCGCGGGTCACCACGCCGTACCGGTCGAGTAGCAACTCGGCGGCCGTCAGCGCCCGCAGGGTGGGATCCGACTCGGCCGTCGGCAGCGCAGACCACCGTCCGGCCGTGTGGGCCGGACCCGCCCGCCGCGGCAGGACGGCTCGGCCCAGCGATCGTCGGTACCGGCCGCGCGGGGCGCTCGGTCGCGGACGGTGGCTGGTGTGGGCCTGGCCGAGCAGCGCCCGCAGCGGCACCAGCGTGTCGTTGCTGAGCGAGCCACCCCACACCAGCGACCAGAGCGCAGCGGCCAGGGCCGCGTCGTCGGCCTGCGCGAGTTGCGCCGACAGGCTGCCGAAGAAGTAGCCGCCACCCCTGGCGAGGGTTGCCTGCACCGCCGCGGCCAGCTCGGATTCCGGTTCGCCGGCCGGCGCGAGGGTCGCCTCGGCCAGCTCCGCCGGGTGCAGCGACACCCAGCCGTCCCCGCCGGCCAGGGCTCCGCGTCCCTGCCACAAGACGTCGCCGGCCGCGGTCAGTTCGTCCAGCATGGCGGGGGAGTAGTCGCGCACCCGCGCGGGCAGGATCAGCGACTCCAGCGCGCTCGCCGGCAGCGGGACGCCGGCGAGCTGCTCGACCACCCGCATCACCCCGTCGATGCCACGCAGCTCACCCACCCCCTGCCAGCTGGGCAGGAAGCGCGCGAAGTCGGTCGTCGATACCGGCTCGACAGCGTCGCGCAGCGCCGCGAGAGAACGGCGACGCAGCAGCCGCAGCACACCGGCGTCACAGAACTCGTGGGTGGAATCGGAATGTCCCGGCGAGTCGGCGGTGCCGACCGGTAGCCACCCGGACGGCCGCAGCTCGCCCGCAACGAGCCGCGGAGTCCCGGCCAGCCGCCGCAACACGTCCCGGACGACCGCCTGCCCGAGCCCGAGCCACTGTGCCGCCTCCGCGACGGTGAACGGCGCATGCCGGCGCGCGTAGCGGGCCAGCAGCTCGCCCAGCGGGTCTTCGGTCGGTTCAGTGAAGGCGTCCGGAATCCCTAGGGGCAGCGAGGTGCCGAGGGCGTCACGCAGGCGCCCGGCGTCCTCGATGGCTGCCCAGTGGTCACGCTCGCCGATCCGCACCCGGATCACCCGGTGGGCGGCGGTCAACTCCGCCAGCCACGCCACGGCGAGCTCCGGACGGGAGCTGCGCGCGCCAGCGCCAGCGGCGTCCAGCGGGCCGAGGCTGCGCAGCACGTCGCTGAGCTCGTCGGCGTCCCTCGCCCGGCGTCCCTCGGCCAGGAACTGCAACTCGGACTCCGTCCGGGTGAGGGCGTCGGGGTCGAGCAGGTCGGCCAGCGCGAGGCCCTCAGCCGTCCCGAGCAGCTCGGCGAGCAGGGACGGATCGAGCGCCAGCGCGGCGGCCCGGCGCTCGGCCAGCGGCGAGTCACCTTCGTAGAGGAACTGCGCGACGTAGCCGAACATCAGCGAGCCGGCGAACGGGGAGGCGCGCGGCGTCTCGACCGCCAGCACGCCGATCTCCCGGGAGCGGACGCCACGCAGCAGCGCCACCAATGCTGGGACGTCGAACACGTCGTTGACGCATTCGCGAACGGCCTCCAGAACGATCGGGAAGCTGGGGTACTGGCTGGCGACTTCGAGCAGCTGAGCGGCCCGCTGGCGCTGCTGCCACAACGCCTGACGTTGATCCGGACGCCGTTTCGGCAGCAGCAACGCGCGGCTGGCGCACTCACGGAAGCGTGAGGCGAACAGTGCTGAACCTCCCAACTGTCCCGTGACCAGGCCGGCGACCTCGTCCGGGTCGGGGAACAGCAGCTCCAGCAGCTCGTCGTCCAGCCAGCCGGTCGACCGGCCGCGCCGCGACCCACCGTCCCCCGGAGTCACCGCCTCGCCGGGCGAGTGGGTGCCGGTGTCCCAATCGAGGTCGGGCAACCGGAACACCAGGCCGTCGTCGGCGTGCATGGCCTGGACGTCCACGCTGAACCGTTCGCGCAGCCGTGCCGCGACCACCAGCGCCCAGGGGGCATGGACGGGGGAGCCGAACGGCGAGTGGACGACGACCTGCCAGTCACCCAACTCGTCGCGGAACCGCTCCACGATCAGCTGGCGATCCGAGGGGAGCCTGCCGGTGGCGTTCTTCTGGTCGGTCAGGTAGGTGACCAGGTTCTCGGCGGCCCAGTGGTCCAGGCCAGCCGCGGCCACGCGAGCCAGGGCGTCGGCCTGCGACAGCCCACCCACTTCCCGGACGAAGCCGCCGAGCGCCCGTCCGAGTTCGGCGGGTCTGCCCAGGGTGTCGCCCTTCCAGAACGGCAGTCGAGCCGGGACGCCGGGCGCCGGGGTCACCAGCACCCGATCGTGGGTGATGTCCTCGATCCGCCAGCTGCTGGTGCCGAGGGCGAACACGTCGCCGACCCGGGACTCGTACACCATCTCTTCGTCCAGCTCGCCGACTCGGCGGCCCGGTCCCTCGCCAGCGAGGAACACCCCGTAGAGCCCCCGATCGGGGATCGTGCCTCCGCTGGTGACCGCGAGCCGCTGCGCATTGCGCCGACCGGTGAGGGTGTCGGTGGCCCGGTCCCACACCAACCGCGGCCGCAGTTCCGCGAACTCGTCGGAGGGGTAGCGTCCGCTCAACATGTCGAGGACGGATTCCAGCACCGGGGTGGTCAGCCCGGCGAAGGGCGCCGAGCGACGCACCAGCGCCATCAGGTCGTCGACGCCCCACTCGTCCATCGCCACCATGGCCACGATCTGTTGGGCCAGCACGTCGAGCGGGTTCGCGGGCAGGTGGAGCGCTTCGATGGCGCCGGCCCGCATGCGCTCCACGATGACGGCGGTTTGCACCAGGTCGCCGCGGAACTTGGGGAAGAACACCCCGTGCGAGACCGCGCCGACCTGGTGTCCGGCCCGTCCGACCCGCTGCAGGCCCGAAGCGACCGATGGCGGCGCTTCGACCTGCACCACGAGGTCGACCGCGCCCATGTCGATGCCGAGTTCGAGGCTGGAGGTGGCCACGACGGCCGGCAGGCGTCCCGCCTTGAGGTCCTCTTCGGTTTGCTGGCGCTGCTCCCGGCTCACCGAGCCGTGGTGGGCCCGGGCTAGGACGGCGGGGGCGGCGTAGTTGATCGCGGACTGGGCCATCACCTGGGCGGGCGCGCTCCGGCTCGGTGCAGTCCCGGCGGCGGCCCCAGTCTCGGCGGCGAGGGCGTCCGCCGCCGTCCGCTCGGCCCACAGCTCGTTGAACCGCGCCGTCAGTCGCTCGGCGAGCCGGCGGGAGTTCGCGAAGACCAGCGTGGAGCGGTGGCTGACGATGTGGTCGACGATGCGTTCCTCGACGTGTGGCCAGATCGAGTTGCGTTGCGGGTCACCGGCGGCCGAGCCGCTCAGGTCGCCGGTGGTTTCGCCGATCGCGGTCAAGTCCGGGACGGGCACGACGACGTCCAGCTGCCACTTCTTCTCACTCGGTGGTTCGACCACAGTCACCGGACGGCCCCCCGCGAGGAACCGGGACACCTCGTCGACCGGGCGGACGGTGGCCGACAACCCCACCCGCTGGGCGGGGCGGGCGAGCAGCGCGTCGAGCCGTTCAAGGCTGACGGCCAGATGGGCGCCGCGCTTGGTGCCGGCGACGGCGTGAACCTCGTCGAGGATCACCGTCTCCACACCCCGCAGTGCCTCCCGGGCGGCGGAGGTCAGCAGCAGGAACAGCGACTCGGGAGTGGTGATCAGAATGTCGGGTGGATTCCTGGCGAAGGCCCGTCGCTCCTGTGTCGGGGTATCTCCGGTGCGCATGCCCACGGTGATGTCCGGCTGGGTCTGCCCGAGGCGGGCGGCGGTCTGGCGGATCCCGATCAGCGGGGTCCGCAGG
>JBAVLA010000124.1:0-5071 GCA_049688595.1 Candidatus Nanopelagicales bacterium
GGGCGGACCCATCACAGCGGGGAGGCCGCTTCGGCCGCAGCACGCAGGGCTGCGCACGCGGCTGCCGGGTCCGGCTCCCCGTAGACCGCCGATCCGGCGACGAACATGTCGGCGCCGGCCTCGGCGCACCGCCCGATCGTCGCGCGCGAGACCCCGCCGTCGACCTGCAACCAGATCGAGGCGTCGCCGATGAGCTCCCGGGCGCGCCGGATCTTCGGCACCGCGAGATCGAGGAACGACTGGCCGCCGAATCCGGGCTCCACGCTCATGATCAGCAGCATGTCCAGTTCGCCGAGGAGGTGGACGACCGAGTCGACGGGCGTCGCCGGCTTGAGCGCGACGCCGGCTCGGGCGCCCTGCCGCCGGATCTCCCGGGCGAGCCGGACCGGCGCTCGCGCGGCCTCGACGTGGAACGTGACGCTGCCACAGCCAGCCTCCGCATAGGCCGGGGCCCAGCGGTCCGGGTCCTCGATCATCAGGTGGCAGTCGACAGGGGTGTCCACGGCCTTGAGCAATGCCTCGACGATGGGCAGCCCGAGGGTCAGGTTGGGCACGAAGTGGTTGTCCATGACATCCACATGGAGCCACTCGGCAGCGCCCGCCACTCGCCGGCACTCATGCGCGAGGTCGGCGAAGTCGGCCGACAGGATGCTCGGGGAGATCTGGATGCCCATGGCCCTCAAGGGTACTCGCGGAGCCAGCGGGGTCCCGTCAGCTGTGGGAGCCCGACCCGACACCCAGCTGAGCACCCGACCTGGCTGGGGGAGGCTCAGCCGGCCCGGCGAACCAGCGCCGCGAACATCCCGTCGCAGTCATGCTCCCCGGGCCAGAGCCGCAGCTGCCCGACCGGGAACCCCCGGATGGGAACAGCCTGCCCGCCCCATCGGGCCACGCCGGCCACGACCGCCTCAGTCTCGGCCAGGTGCGGCGAGCAGGTCGCGTACAGCACCAGCCCCCCGGGGCGAACGACCTCCAGCGCACGGCGCAGCAACTGGCGCTGAAGTGCCGTCAGCGCCGCCAGGTCCGCCGGCGACCTGCGCCAGCGAGCCTCCGGGCGCCGGCGCAGCGCGCCCAAGCCAGTGCATGGCGCGTCGACGAGGACCCGGTCGTACCCCGAACCGATGTCGTCGGTGACGGCGTCGGCCACGATGACCTCATGCCGACCGCGAATCGGCCGCAACGCCCGGCGGACCAGCTCTGCCCGGTGGGCGTGGAGCTCGACAGCGACGAGGCTGCCGCCGCGTTCGGCCACCTGACCGGCGAGCAGCGCAGCCTTTCCCCCCGGGCCGGCGCACATGTCCAGCCAGCGGGAGTCCGGTCCCTCGAGCTCGGCGTCGGCCAGCACCAGGGCGACGGCCTGGCTCCCCTCGTCCTGCACCCCCGCGGCCCCCGTGGCCACCTCAGGTATCGCTGATGGGTTGACGGCGTCCACGCGGACCGCAAGCCGCGACAGCAGGCCAGGCCGCGCCGCGACGCCTGCGGCCCGCAGCCGGCCGAGCAGGTCCGGACGATCGAGCGTCCGGGCGACCAGCGTGACCGACCCGGAGGCGTTGTTCGCCAGCAGCTCTGCCCGGGTGTCCGCCCACGTCCGATCCGGCCGCGACGCGGAGAGGGCCTCGTGCAGTGCAGTCACGATCCAGCGGGGGTGCGACGTTGCTGTCGCGAGGTGTCCGATGGGGTCATCCGACTCTGCTGGGACGGCCCCCGTGGCGACCAGCGCGACCATCCACTCCTGTGCCGACCCGCCCCGCGCGACTCGGCGGAGGACTGCGTTCGCCAGCCCAGCAGCCCCCGGGTTGACCGCGCGGCGGACCAGGGCGACGGTCTGCCCAACTGCGGCATGCGCTGGGACGCGCATGTTGTGCTGCTGGTGCACCCCCAGCCGCAGCGCATCCAGAAGGGCCGGTTGGAGCCCGGACAGGTCGCGGTCCAAGCAGGCGCCCAGCACGGCGTCGTGCCGGCCGCGCCAGCGCAGGGTCCCATAGGCGAGCTCCGTGGCGAACCGCGCGTCCCGGCCGCCGAGCCGGTGCGCGGCCAGGATCCTGGGCCAAACGATGTTGGCGTAGGCGTCGTGCTCGGCCACAGCGCGCAGCAGTTCCAACGCGGCGTCCCGGGCCGGGTCCCCCCGGGGGTCAGCCAAGGCGCTCGCCGGGCTCCACGCGGACCCCGCGCGCCCAGTCACCGGCCGGCATCAGCCGCTTGCCCCCGGCCTTCACGTCGCCGAGCAGGACGGCGTGGGTCGCGGTGCCCGCCCACACCGAGTTCCTGGCGACGCGCAGCTCCCCCGGAGCGAGGCCGACGACATCCCCAGCCGGGACGACCGGGCCGAGCTTGACCCGCTCGCCGCGGAACACCGTCCATGCCCCGGGCGCCGGCGTGCAGCCCCGAACCAGCCGATCGACCCGCATCGCCGGGTCCGTCCAGACCACCCGCGCTTCCTCGACCGTGATCTTCGGCGCCTGGGTGACCCCGTCGGCCGGCTGCGGCACAGGCAGCAGGGTCCCGTCCTCGATACCGTCCAACGTCGCCACGAGCAGAGCGGAGCCGGACGTGGCCAGCCGCTCGAGGAGGTCCCCCGCAGTGTCCCGCGGACCGATGGTGTCGGTGACGACTCCGTACACCGGCCCGGTGTCCAGGCCCACCTCGAGCTGGAACGTGCTCGCTCCCGTGACCTCGTCACCTGCCATCACGGCGTGCTGGACGGGGGCGGCCCCACGCCACGCGGGCAGCAGCGAGAAGTGCAGGTTGATCCAGCCGTGCGTCGGCACGGCGAGCGCGGCCGGGGGGATCAGGCCCCCGAAGGCGACGATCGGGGCGGCATCCGGGGCGATCTGCGACAGGCGCTCGAGGAACTCGGGGTTGCGGGGCCGGTCGGGCCGGAGCACCTCGATGCCCGAATCAAGGGCGACCTGCGCCACGGGTGACGGGGTGAGCCGCCGGCCGCGGCCGGCTGGCGCATCGGGCCGGGTCAGCACGGCGACGACCTCGTGGCGCGAGGCCTGGATGGCGATCAAGGAGGGGACCGCAACCTCCGGGGTACCGGCGAAGAGGACGCGCATCAGCCGAGTCCCGGCCGCAGGGCGTGTGGGCTGAACCGCACGACCGGCCCGGGCTGGTCGAACCACTCAGATTCGCGGATCGCCTTCATGGCCGCCTTCCGTGCCTCCGGGTCGAGGCGGTCGATGAACAGGATCCCATCGAGGTGGTCCGTCTCGTGCTGCACGCACCTGGCCAGCAGCTGCGAGCCCTCGATCGTCACCGGCTCGCCGTGCATGTTGAACCCCCTGGCGACGACCTGCATCGCCCTGCGCGTGTCGTAGTACAGCCCCGGCAGCGAGAGGCACCCCTCCTCGCCCTCCTCCTGCTCGTCGGAGAGAGCCAGGTTGGGGTTGATCAGGTGTCCGACAACGTCGTCGACCCAGTAGGTGAACACGCGCAGCGACACGCCGATCTGCGGCGCGGCCAGACCGACTCCGGGCGCGTCCATCATCGTGTCGGTGAGATCGGCGACCAGCCTGCGCAGCTCCTTGTCGAATGTCTCGACCGGGGCTGCCGGCGTCCTGAGGACCGGGTCGCCGAAAAGGCGGATCGGTTGGAGCGGCATTGCCCCATTCTAGGTCGACCGATGGGTCAACGGAGCCGGATCGGGTCCATCCGGCTGGCCACGACGGGTGCCCGGCGTGCGCTGCGCGCCGATTGGGAGCGCTGCAGGGCGGCTGCGAGTTGGGGCCCGTCGGAGATCGACACCGCCACGAGCCAGGTCACCGTGTCGTCAGGCCCGTGGAGTGGGCCCGACCGCCGGAGCACCGTCCCACCCAGCTCCTGGCAGATCTCCTCGACGAGCTCGCCGGCGGCCAGCGCGGGGCCGACCAGCTGGGCGATCCGAACCGCTGGGGGGAGGTCCAGCTCGCGGCGCTCCTCGAGCTCACGCCGGGCGTAGCCGAGTGGGTCCCACCGGATCAGGGCCTGCACCTCTCGGAAGCCTGGGTCGCCGATCACGACGACCCGTCCCCCAGCGCCCGCGGGCCTGACCAGCGACGCGGCCGCGAACCAGCGGCGCAGCACCTCCTCGGCCACGCGCAGTCCGGGTCGGGACAGCGCGGCAGCCGCCTCCAGGATCACCAGCGCCGCATAGCCGTCCCGTCCCGGATCCGGCTCGGCGCCTGGCGTGGCCACGACCAGGCAGCGGGGCCCTGGCAGGGTGCGCACTGGTTGGTCCCCCGAGGACGTGACGACCGAGGTCCCGGGCAGGGCACGGCCGAACTCCTCTGCCGTCCGGCGCACACCGACCACTGCGGCGCGCAGGTGCGTGCCCGCGCACAGTGGGCAGCGCCAGTCCACCACCGGCCCGTGCTCGCCGCAGGTCGGCCGACGATCCGGCCCATCGGCCCGCATGGCCGACGAGCACGTCGGGCAGCGTACGGGCTCCCGACAGGTCTGACAGGCCAGCACGGGCAGGTAGCCAGCCCTGGGGACGCTGACCAGGACCGGCCCTTCTGCGACGCCAGCGCGCAGCGCCTGCAGGGCCACCGACGGGATCCGGTCGGCGGCCAGGGCCGGGTCCCCATGCGCCAGGTCCGCGCCGACCTGGACCCGCGGCGCTCGCACGCGCAGCAGCGACCGGGGCATGTCCACGGGCGTCAGCCAGCCGGCCTGCGCCATCCGCACGCTCTCCAGGGTCGCCGAGCTCCCGCCGATGACCAGGGACGCGCCGCACGACGCACTGCGCAGGGCGGCGACCTCACGGGCGTGCCAGCCCGGGGCTTGGGGCTCGGACAGGGACTCGTCCCCGTCGTCCCAGACGATGATCGCGCCGAGGTCGGCGACCGGGGCGAAAACAGCCGCCCGCGTCCCGACCACGAGCCGCGCCGCACCCGTCAGGATCTTCAGGAAGGCCCGGTACCTGGCCTCGGGGCCCGACTCGGCGACGAGCCGGACCGGGCGCAACCCGTGCGCGGACGTCGCTGCCGTCACCCGATCGACATCGGTCGAGTCCGCCGTGACGACCAGCGCACCCCGACCGCGGGCGAGCACCGAGCCGACGAGTTCGCTGATGCGCTCGCCAACCGCC
>JBAVLA010000125.1:0-4649 GCA_049688595.1 Candidatus Nanopelagicales bacterium
GTCCGAGGGGCGGCGCCGGGTCCGACGGGTGGCACCGGGTCTGCTGCGCCGGACCCCGTTGCGCCGGACTGCCGCGTCAGACTCCGAGCGCCGACCTCAGCCGGGCGCCGTCCATCTGCAGTGGCGACCCCGTGGCGGGCAAGGAGCCGAGCAGCCGGATCAGGTCCTCCCGACGGGTTGGGTCAGCAGCCGCCTCCCGCGGCGTCGAGCCGGCGAGGGCGGGGATGGACTCGTCGAGCCAGTCCCTCTCCAACTTCGCGATGTACTCAGCCAGCGCTGCGACGAGCTCGGGGTTCTCGGCGACCTCGTCAGGGCTCAGGACGCCGCTCGTTGCGTGACCGGTCAGATCGACGTCCTCCGATTCCCCGTCGGGAGCGTCCTGGGCTCCCTCGTCCGCGGCGTCGCCGAGGAGGTCGTCTGGAAGCGTCACTCGGTGGTCAACCTCGACCAGTTCCACGGAAGCCGTCGCAAGGATCTCCATCACGGCGTCGAATCGCGTTTGGCTCAGCGCCTGGACCGTCAGCTGGTCACCTGAGAGTGCCAACGTCCCCAGGACGCGGACCCCCTGGCCCTCTCCGGTCTCCCCGAGGTGCCACCCGTCCTCGCCCGTCGGCTCGAACAGGACGTCCAACTCCTCGCGCAGCAGTTCCGGGAAGTCGGTGCGGAACTCGCTCGCGAAGACAGCGAGGCCCTCGCCGTCGGAGGTCGTGAGCTTCGGGGGGAGGTAGCGCGCGGCCACGAACTCGATCATCTCCTCGGCCGTGGGCTCCGAGTCGAGGAGGTCGATCAGGGTCTCCCGCTCGCGCAGGTCGATCAGGCACACGCCCCCGAACAGCTCCCCGTGATCGCCGACCGTGGCGACGCGGGTCAGGACCATGTGGCCCTGCTTCAGCACCGCGGTCGCCGTCTTCTCCTGGACGGCCAACCGGTCTCCGGTGAGCAGGCTGCGCAGCTGCATCCGCACGCCGGGCTCAACGTCCTCGACCTCGAAGAACGACCGCGGCTCGAGCAGCCACTGCTGGGCGAGCATGGCCTCGTCGGCCGGGATCAGGGCCTCCCGACGCTCCAGGTAGTCAGCCAGCCCGCCGCCCTCGAACAGGACCAGATCCGGTGCCAGCAGCGCCATCTCGTCGAAGGGCGCGTGCCCGCGGCTGGTCAGCATCGCCTTCTCGAGGAGGCGGAGCACGCGATGGGGCTCCGTGGCCACGGACCACGCCAGGGCTCGACCGAGAAGCGGGCGGGCGCGGGCCGGCAGCGGTGAGGTCGACACGCGGGCATGGCACACCTTGAACTTGCGGCCGGAGCCGCACCAGCAGGGATCGTTGCGCCCTGGAGCGCGACCGGCGGGAGGCCGGTCCGCTGCTGCGGTGGCGATCGCGGAGCGCAGCGGATGGGCCTCATGCGCCCCTGCCCGGTCGAGCAGGCTGGCGGCCGCCTCGTACTGCCCCCGATCGGCCGCGATGCCCGCGAGCGCGAGCAGGGCGCCCGGGTGCTCCGGATCGCTGGCGAGGCAGCGGTGGTACGCCTGCTCACCGGCCCTCGGATCGCCGAGGTGCTCGTGCGCGCGGCCCGTCAGGTAGGCCATGGCGGCCCGTTCCAGCCGGGTCGCGGGGCTCATACCCTCGGATCCCCGAAGCTGGCGCTCCAGGAGCTTGCACATGGCGATCAGGCCGTATGGGGCAGGTGCACGCGGGTCGAGTGCCTCGTTCGAGAGCACCAGGGCGACCCACGGGTCGGTGGCCTCGCGCCGAACGTCGATGAGCTGGACCGAGCGGTCATCGGCCCATTCCTGGAACCTCTGGGCGAGGCCCGTGCCTGATTCGGTGAACCGGTCGGTGGCCGAAGTGGCGTCGGCCCCGTTGGTCGTGTCGGCCGGCGGCTGGTTCGCGCGGGCGTACTCCGCACCGACGATCACGGCCTCCGCCTGCTCGTTCGCCAGTTCGTACAGGTCGGCCACGCGTTCGACCTCGCGCGACATCCGCCGGATCCGGAGGTCCTGCTCGGAGGCAGCTAGTCGGTCCCCGTCGCGGTGGAAGCCATGGGTCGCGATGATCTCCGAGAGCGGTGCGATCGCGGTGCGCCAGCAGTCGCCCTCGGCGGCGAGCTGGTCGAACAACTCGTCCATGAGTGTGGGCCCCTCCGCACGCAGGATCGCCGCGAGGCGTTCGCCGAGGTCCGTCCCGGCGACCCCAGCCACGTGGGTCAACCGGGCGACCCCGTCCGAGTAGGAGATCCCGACCAGGTCTCCCGCCCCCACCCCCAGTGCCTCGAGCGTGCCGGCCGGGAGCGGCATCCAGAGGGGATCGCTCCAATCGAGGTCCGGTGCGTCGAACATCCCCACGACGTCGCCGCTGGGCAGGGTGAGCCCGCTGAAATGGAGGTGATCCCAGGCGTTGCCGAGGACGTCCGTGTCGATGATCAACCGGTCATGCTCCGCCTCCCACTCGCCCAGGCGATGCGTCAGGATGCGCCCGTCCATTGAACGGGCGAGGTCGAGGGCTCCCCTGTCGGCCGTCAGGGCCCAGCGGGATGTGCCCCCATCCAGGGCCGTGATCAGCAGCCGGTCGAGCTCCCGGGCTTCAGGTGGAAGCCGAAGTCCGACCTGCTGCAGCCGGGCAACGAGTTCGTCATGAGGGAGTTCCAGATCGCCCCGCATCACGTCGGGCATGCTGCACTGGATGTCTTCAGGGCGGGCGAGGTGATCGATCGGCACCGGCTGAGAGTACCCGGGGGTGCCGACATCAGCGCCGCCCGGGACCGAGTGGTCCGGACGGCGCTGATGTCTGGCTCCTGCGGCTACGCGGCGGGGAATGCGGCGGCGAAGATGGAGTCGAACTCCTCGTCGGTCATCCCGGCGAATGCGGGATCATCGCGCATCTCGGCAATATCCGCGGCGCTGAGCTCGCCCGATCCTGTCAGGTCGGCATTGCCGGCCAACGCGGCGGCGTCGCTGTACTCCTTCAGGAGTCCGACCAGGGCGTCATCCAGGGGGATGGGTTCGACCGGCGTGACCATCACCGGCTCCTGGGTCAGCGACAGCGTGACCGACGGATCGGAGTCGACGATGACCTGGGTGAACCGGTTCCCGTCGATCCAGACGTGGATGGTCGGCAGGGTGTCGGGGATCGCGGCGGTCAGCTGATCCAGCGCTTCTCCGGCCATCTGATCGACGGCGGCGGGGGTCAGGCCTGCGCTCCCGGCCATGGGATGGTCCATGGAAGTGGCGAAGGACTGCTGGACCACCTCCTGAAGACTCGGGAGCAGGTCCTTGTACAGCCCCCGGGCGTCGACGATCAGGTCGTACTGGTCGGATCCCGCCGGCCTGGCCGCCGGCGAGGTGCCGCGCTCGATGGTCACGTGCTCGCGCCAGGCGGCCTGCGCCGTGGTGGTCAGGCCGTGGACTGCGGCCTCCATCTCCGGGTCGACCTCGGTGGTGCTTCCTGACTTCGCCAGCTCCTTGGCCAGCGCGGAGTCCTCCGAGACGTCGATCGAGACCCACTTCCCGGCGAGGACCGGGGTCAGGCCTGGCGCGAAGGAGTCGATCATCGCGAGGTCCGAAGCACTGGGCTCGTCCTCCTCGCCGAGCTGGACGCGGAATGAGACCGTGTCATCGGCAGCGACCACCTCGACAGTGGATTCCCCGTTGGTCGCGCCCAGCGAGAGTTCTTCCTGCGTGACGCCGAAGGTGAACTCCGGAGCCCCCATCTCGTCGATCGTGAGCGTGCCACCGACGGGCAGGGCGCCCATGTTCTCGATGGCCCCGGAAACTGCGTAGCCGGGCGCATAGGAATAGGCGGCCGTCCCGCCGAGGACGAGCGCTGCGGCCAGTGTCGTGGTGCCGAGGACCTTCGACGTCGTGCGTCGGTACCACGGAACCCCTGCCTTGGCGCACGTGGGCGTGGTTTCCTCGGAAGGGGCCGTGGGGATGGTCGGGTAGGGCTCGTCGGCGGGGTTTGCCGAGTCGGTCGTGCTGTGGGTGTTGATAATCGTGCTCCAACTGGTGAATCCGTGGGCGATTCGCCCCTTTCGTATAAATTGTAAGGCGCATTTCTGGTTCTGACCAGTTCGCGTGGGTTCCTCGCGGGGCGCCCATTCGAATAGGGGCGACGCAACCCGAATGTGCCCGGCGGCCGCAGGTCAGGTCCTCCGCCCCCTTGCCACCGGACCTTCGGCAAGGTCAAGCACGCAGCGACCGCCGATATTGGAGGAGATGCCCGAGGGGGGAAGGTTGGCGGTGATCGTGGATGTCATGACTTGGCGTAGCGGGGGAGTCGGTGCTGGGGTGTCGGCATTCCTCCAGGACTTCCAGAACAACGTGCTTGTGCAGGTGGCTGGCGCCCTGCTCATCGCTCCCGCCGTGCTGGGCTTCCTAGCGCTGTGCGCCTTCGAGCTGCGCAGGTTGTGGTTGATCCGGCAGGGGAGGTCCGTGGACCTGCAGAGCGTCGTGCGCGGCACGGGGGCGGGCCTCTTCGCCGCCCCGATGCCGGGTCGGCTGCACCTGACCCCGGACGGTGTGTGGTGGGTCGCGGAGGGCGACGACCGCCCGGTGCCTGTGCGTGGAGTGGTGGTCAACGCGGCTGTGGGTGCTGAGGTCTCCGAGGACCTGCCGTCGCTGTCCGAGGTGTGTCCGGGTGCCCCCCATGTCCCAC
>JBAVLA010000126.1:0-4108 GCA_049688595.1 Candidatus Nanopelagicales bacterium
CATCGGCCTGGAGCAGGCGATCACCGCGACCACCCGCTCCGCACCCGATCCGATCCGCCCCCAAGTCGCCGCGCTGGCCGGCCGGCTGGTCGCCCGCACCCCCACCGACGTCGCGCTGCGCCGGTTCGCCGACGACCTCGCCGACCCGACCGGGGACCTGATCGTCACCGCGCTGCTGCTCGGCGCGGCCCGCCGCGGCACCGGCATGGCCTCCGTGCTGGAGAACCTCGCCACCTCCGTGGCCGACGAAGTCCGCATCCGACGCGCCGTCGAGGCCGACCAGGCCAAGGTCCGCTCCGCCGCCCGGCTGGTCACCGGCATCACCCTGCTCATGATGGGCGGACTGTTCGCCTCCGGCACCTACACAAAGCCCTACGGCACCCCCCTCGGCCAGCTCGTCCTGATCGTGCTCATCGCCGGGTACGCAGCAGCGCTGGCGTGGATGAAGCGCATCGCCAACGGCACCCCACCGGCCAGGCTGATCGACCCCACCGGCGGCCCGGCATGACCGCCCTGCAGGCCGCCATGCTCACCGGCGCCTGCCTCGGCCTCGGCCTGGTCCTGCTGCTGGTCGCCCGCGTGGCGACCAGCCCCGACCTCGGTGCGGCGATGGCCAACCTGACCACCCCCACGACCCCCACCGGCACCGACACCGACACGACCGACCTGACCACGAGGTTCGGCCGCTGGCTGCGAACCACCGCCCCCGGTGTGGCCCGCGGCAGGGCCAGACCCGCCGATCTGGCCCTGCTCGGCGTCGACCCAGCCCGGCACGCCGGGGACAAGGTCATCGGCGCCCTGGCCGGGCTGTTCGCCCCCACCCTCATCACGGCGGCGTTCACCCTGATCGGGGTCCACTTGCCTGTCGCCATCCCCCTGATCGCCGGGATCGGGTTTGCCGCCGCACTGCTCCTCGGCGCCGACCAGACCCTCGCCCGCCGCGCCGGCACCGCCCGGGTCGAGGTCCGCCGCGCCCTGTCCGCCTACGCCGACCTCATCAGCCTCGAACGATCCTCCGGCGCCGGTGCGGCCGAGGCCATGGAATCCGCGGCCGCCGCAGCACCGAACTGGGTGTTCCACCGCCTGCACACCACCCTCGTCCAGGCGCGCCTCTCAGGACAGTCCCCGTGGGACGCGCTGACCCGGCTGGCCACCGACGTGGACACCCCCGAACTGGCCGACCTGGCCGGAGTGATGCGCCTGGCGGGGGAGGAGTCCACCTCCGTGTCGACCACCCTCAAGGCCCGGGCAGCCGCCCTGCGCAACGCGCTAGCCGAGGACGCCCACGCCGCGGCCAACTCGGCGATGCAGCAGATGATGCTGCCCCTGGCCGGGATGGCCCTGATCTACCTGATCCTGCTCGCCCTGCCCGGCGTGCTCAACGTACTGAGCACGCTGTGACACCCCACCAGCCCCCGGCACACTGCACGTGCCGGCCCTCCCGGAAGGACACCCCCATGCTCGCCCTCTACACCACCCTCGCTGCGTACGTGACCGACCTGCGCACCCGCGCCCAGCAGCGGGCCGACGCCGAGGACGGGTTCACCACCGTCGAATGGGTCGTCATCGGCTCCATCGCCTTCGCCATGGCCATCGCCATCGGTACCGCACTCACCGCCGTCGCCAACACCTACATGGGCAAGATCAACTAACCCATGACTACCGGGGCCGTCGACGCAGCCCGGGCCCGCCGCCGCGGGCGCGGTCAGGCCGGCGCGGCCACCGTCGAGCTGACCATCATCTTCCCGGTCATCTTGCTGCTGATCTTCGGCATCGTGCAGGCCACCGTCTGGTACCACGGACGCACCCTGGCGATGCTGGCCGCCCAGGACGGACTCCGGGTCGCCCAAGCCCTCGACGGCACCTCCGCCGAAGGCAGGGAACAGGCGGTCGAGGCGCTGGCCGGAAACGGGGCCACCGGGTTCCTCACCGACGCCAACGTCACCACCACCCGAACCGCCACCAGCGTCAA
Organism: Candidatus Nanopelagicales bacterium; assembly: GCA_049688595.1. GTDB lineage: Bacteria > Actinomycetota > Actinomycetes > S36-B12 > CAIYMF01 > Prado023. The sequence goes on from JBAVLA010000126.1 coordinate 1,973, forward strand.
CGTCACCATCACCGCCCGATCCGTGGCCCTGCTGCCCGGAACCGGGCTACCCATCACCCAACGCGCCACCGGCCCCGTCGAACGCCTACCGGAGACCCCATGACCCCCACCCGGCCCTTCACCCGCACCCTCGCCGCGGCCACGGCCGCCGGCGTCCTGCTCACCGGCTGCACCAGCGATCCCGGCCCCGCAACCAGCTCCAGCTCCAGCCCGAGCCAGTCGGCCAGCGCGACAGCATCGGTGTCACCGACGCCGACCTCGACGCTGAACGCGGCCAAGCAGCAGGCGCTCGACGAGGCCACGGAAGCCGTCCGCGCGCATGAGCAGAAGATCTACGACATCCTCGCCGACCCCGAACCCCGGCTGGACGACATGAACACAGTCGCTGTCCAGCCACAGCTCGACCTCGACCTGCGTAGCCTGCAGCAGATCGTTGTCGCAGGGAAGACGACCGTGGAGACCACCGGCCCTGTAGTCGTGGTCTCCTCCGAACCGGTCAAGTTCGACCTGAAGGGCGATCCCCCAACCGTCACCCTGGTTGCCTGCGTAGACCGCTCCGCTAACAGTGGAACTGAAGATGGCAAGCCTTGGACGGGACTGCGGCAGGAATCGGAGTTCCGGGTGGTCAAGACCACCTTCCTGCCCGACCCCGGGTGGGCCGTTGCCAAGGTTCTGCCTCCCAAGGGCCACGACCAACCGCAGCCATGCTGACCCGCCGGTGGACCAGCGTCCTGACCGCCTTGGCCATCCTGGTCGGCCTTGCCACCCCCGCGAGCGCCGCAGACCCTGCCGACTGCCGGTACACAGCCGCCGGTCAGGTCTGTGAAGTTCACGCCGTCGATCCCGGCCACAACGGCGCGACCGCTCCTGCGGGCACGTCGAGCCCCGCGAAGGTCACCTGTGCCGACATCGATGGCAAGCCCATCGACTGCACCTCGGAATGGGGCACCTGGAGCAACGACCGCAGATGCTGGGTCGAGCTGATGTCCCCCCAGCCTCCGCCGAGCGACCCGATCTGGGAGGACCGTACCGACGGGGCGATCTACTGGTGTCAGCCCCCGTCTCTGGCTGGGGCGATCGGTGGAGGTCACATGCTCTGGGCCCCCGCCCCGCCGCCGCAGGTGAACCCTTCGCGTCTGGCCCGGCAGGCCCTCGACTCGATGGACCTGAATGCCCCCGCGGTGGGGGCGACGCCGCTGCCCTCGGCTGATGCAGTGTCGGTGATCGGGCTGCCGACGTGGTTGTGGATCGACGATGCGGACTCCCACAGCTGGGGGCCGATCACGCGCACGGCCAGCGCCGGCGGGGTGACCGTGACCGCCACCGCCCGGGTGGCCAAGGTGGTGTGGGACATGGGCGACGGCCAGACGGTCACCTGCACAAGCCAGGGCACCGTGTGGACAGCTGAGAAGGGCACTGGGGACTCGCCGACCTGCGGCTACCGCTACACCCGCCCGGGGCAGCGCACGATCACAGCGACCACGTTCTGGGAGGTCGACTGGTCCGGCGCCGGACAGACCGGAACGATCACCTTCGACATGTCCGGCACCCGCACCGTGAACGTCGTCGAGCTGCGGGCGGTGATCACCGGATGACCCCCCGACCCCGTGATGACGCGGGCTCACTGACCGTGGAACTGGTCGTGCTGGCCCCCGCGGTGCTGGCCCTGCTGGCTCTGGTGATCGCCGGCGGCCGCGCGGCGATCGCTTCCCAGGCTGTGGCCCAGGCCGCGTCTCAGGCCGCCCGGGACGCCTCCCTGCAAGCCACCCCCGCCGCAGCCACCACGGCAGCTCGGTCCCGCGCCGACAGCGTGCTGGCCGGGCAGGGCCTGGGCTGCGACCGGAGGTCGGTGGCGGTGAACGCCGCCGCTCTGGCCAACCCGCCTGGGCGGCCCGGACAGGTCAACGTCACCCTCACCTGCACCGTCACCTGGTCGGACTTGGGCCTTCCCGGCCCGGGCTCCCGCACCCTCAGCAGCACCGGCACGGCGCCTGTCGACACATGGACCGCCCACAGATGAGCGCCCGGCTGCGCGAGGAGGACCGGGGGTCGGTGTCGCTGTTGTTCGTGGTCGTCGCCCTCGGGCTGCTGGCCTGCGTCGGTCTCGTCGTCGACGGCGGCGGCAAGGCCCGAGCC
>JBAVLA010000127.1:0-8602 GCA_049688595.1 Candidatus Nanopelagicales bacterium
CCTCGTGGATGGTCACGTCCGCGGCGACCCGCCAGAACCGGGACGTCGATCCGACGACTCCGACGTCAGCCGCCCTGCCGGCGTGGTCGGCCAGCAGGTGCCAGACATGGTGGGCCAGCGCCCGCCCGACCTCGGGGATCGTCCGCACCGGGTCCCCCAACCACGACGGACTCACGTACAGCCGCCAAGCGGGGTCCGTCGCCATGACGGCGACCCGGTCTGAGGCAATGGTCACGAGGGAGTACAGCGCCGCCGACAAGTAGGGCATGTCCCCCACCCGCACGGCGCCCGCCACCCCGACCGCAGGGCTCGTCAGCCACAGCTTCGCTGCAGCAAGGACCTCCGCTGCCTCCCGGTCCAGGCTCACGGCAGCAACCCGGCAAGTGCCAGTGGGGCGGCGAACACCTTCAGCGACGGCGGCAGCTTCGCCCGTGCCGGTCGTATCCGCAGCATCGCACGCACCACCGGCACCGCAGGATCCACTCCAGCCAGTTCGGCGGCCCGCACGCACACACCGAAGCCGGCCTCCCAGCGTGACGGGGTGGTCCGGGTCGCGACTGCGGCGAGCATCCCCTGGAGGGCCACGTGAACCCGGTCCGAACGCAGACCGGCGAGCAGGTCCCCTCCCCGGTCGGCCAGCAGGGCCTCGGGATCTGGCAGGTCGAGTGCTGACAGCCAGCTCAGGAACTCGTGCCCCGTGGGCGCCCCCACTGTGCCATGCACGAGCAGCCGCACGGCCTCGGTGTCGAGGGGATCGGCCGCTGCGATCAGGCGTGCCGCGTAGTCCCAGGTTCGGGGGGTGGGGAAGGCGCGGCCGCGGGACGCTGCGTCCTTCGGGATCGCCGAGAGCTGCCCGCTGCGCACGCAGAGGAAGGCAGCCACCTTCGAGCGGTTCGCGGCGACCCGAGCTGCGTAGCCACCATCCAGCGCAGGCACGGTGATCCGCGGCCACTCCCCGGTGACGAGGGACTCGGTGAAGACCTCCAGCGGGAGGTTCCACTCGATGTGCGTGAACCGGTTCGCGGTCGGTGCGGCCAGCTCCCAGCCCGAGGCGGCGACATCCGCAGGGTTGGCGGCCGCCCCGAAGGACACCCGCTCCGGCAGGCGCAGCGCGCCCACCTCACCGTGCGTGAGGGGCCGGAGGGCAGCGGCCTGAACCGCAGGTGAGGCGGTGGTCCACTCGTCGAAGAACACCACCGAGGGCCCGGGATGGTCCGCCACCCGTACTGCCCATCCGGGAGGCGCGAGGTCCACCCGGCCGCCGTTCACGACAGGCAGGCCTGCGAAGTCGCTGGGCTCGTAGTGCGAGCAGATCAGGGTCTCCACGTGCCAGCCGGAGTCCGCCGCCGATTCCACGACAGCCGTCTTCCCAGCCCCGGGCTCACCCCAGAGCAGGAACGGTATGCGTGCCGCGACGCACACGCCCAGTGCCTTGAGCACCTGCTCGTAGCCCGCTCGATCCCTGGCCATCGAACCCTCCTTGACTCGGCTGGGACGCTACCGCCGGGGTCCGACATCGGATCCCGGCGCTGGATCGTCCGCCCGGCGCAGGACGGCGACCGCCTGCCGGACGGTGCCCCAGGTCGCCAGCGCCACGGCCAGGTCGGTGATGCTGGCCGCCTGCGAGGGGTGGAACCTGGCCAGCCTCGCCACGGCGAGGCGGGCCGGGGGCTGCGGTGGGAAGTCCAATCCGCCGACCCGCACCGAGGCCAGCGCCGTGGGGCTGGGGCGGTAGCCCACCGCGACCCAGCGAGCCAGGAGCTGGGCCGCCCCCGGCACCGAGATGCGCCAGTCTTGGGACACCGCCTCGGCGTCTGCCGGGGAGTAGCCGGCCTGCGACAGCGCCAGGACGTCCGCCCGCCGGGCGCCCATCCGCAGCCAGCCGGCCCGAGCCGATGGATCCCGACGATCCAGGTCGGTCGCGGTCCATGCCAACCACTCCGCAAGCGTCGGATCCCCCACGGCGCCGGCGGTGCGAGCGACCCACGCGGGATCGGCAGCCGACTGCACCATCGCCAGGAGCAGCGGGACCCGGGGCTCGATGCCCCCATCCCGCAGCGATGCGCACGCCAGCTCGACCCAAGCTGGGGTGAGCCCGCACGCCCAGGCGTCTGCGACGACGGCCGCATCGCTGGCGACGATGGGATCGCCAAGGAGCACGCCGAGCGACCTCGGGGCGGTCGGATCCGCCGTCGGGCCAAGCCCCCGGAGCAACGCCGCAAGGGGCCGGGGGTCAACACCGCTGACGTGGGCGGCGTGACGCGCGCTTCGGGAATGGGTTGCCGCATCGGCCGGGTCCAGGAAGCCGGCAGGCGGGCAGCAGGGCGCCACCTCGTCGACTGCGGTCCAGGTTGACCCCAGGTCCGCGGAACGGATCACCGGACCGGTCCGCCGCAGCGCCCGCTCCCACCACGTCCGAAGACCCGGCAGCACGCTGGCGAGGGCGGCCAGGCAGGACACCCCACCCCCAAGGGCTGCGGCGATCCGCTCAAGGCCCTCGTCGTGCGGCGTGCGCAGGACCCAGCCCTCCTCGACGACCACCCAGTGCCGGACCGCACGCGAGCCGGGCGACGCCCGGCACGGGAACGACAGCTTCAGGGGTAGCGCGAGGTCATCCACCGACGCCCCCCGATCCCGCTCCTGGCCTCCGCCTGCAGGCCCGGCTCCTCGTCCCGCCGGCCCGCCAGCCGCCGCGTCGGACCTCGGGACGCGCACCTCCCCCAGCGGCCGCATCCGCACCTCCTGGGATCAGCTCGAGCACCATGCGTCCAGCTCCAGCCACGGTAGATCGACCCTCCGACATCCCAAGCCTGCTTCCATCCGGGCTCCCGCCCGGACGACCCAGCCGAGCACGCCCTTGTCGCGGGCAGGCCGTGCTGCCAAGATGACCCGATGGAACTGGGACCCGAGAACGGAACACTGCACCTGCACACCGGCGTGACGGGATCGGCCGCCAAGATGGGCCACGCCCTGACGATCGCCGTCGAGGACTGGACGGCCGTGGTCGAAGTGGACGGTGACGACGTCACGGCGATCACCGCCTCCGCAGGGCTGAGCAGCATCCACGTGCTCTCCGGCAAGGGCGGCGTCAAGCCGATCACGGACTCGGACCGGGCCAAGATCCGCGGCAACGCGCTGGGCACGCTGCACGCCGACAAGCACCCGACGGCAACCTTCGCCGCAAGCCAGGTGACCCGGTCGGGCGGCCAGTTGACCGTCGTGGGAGACCTCACGATCGCCGGCACCGCACGGCGGGTGTCCCTGGACGTCCAACTGTCCGAGCAGCCCGACGGAGTGCAGGCCACCTGCGGCTTCGTCGTCAAGCAGACCGACTTCGGCATCAAGCCGTTCTCCACGATGATGGGCCAGCTCAAGGTGGCCGACGACGTGCGCGTGGAGTTGGCGGTGACCGCGCGGCGCGCCTGACGGGGCCGGCATCCCCGCTTCAGCCTCGGCCCCGCCGCGCCGCGCCGCGCCGCTCACCGGGCGATCCCGGCAGCCCACCGGGGACAATCGGCGCCATGCTCGTAGTCCACGTGAACATCCAAGTCGTCCCCGACCAGCTCGACGCCTTCATCCAGGCCAGCCTGGCCAACGCGGCCGCATCCCTCCTCGAACCCGGGATCCTCCGCTTCGACGCGATCCAGGACCTGGCCGACCCCGCACACGTGGTCCTTGTCGAGGTGTACCGGGACGACGCCGCAGGTGCCGCCCACAAGGAGACCGACCACTACGCGACGTGGCGCGACACCGTCGCCAGCATGATGGCCGTCCCGCGCAGCTCGACGAAGTTCGCCGCGCTGTTCCCGACGCAGGACGAGCGCTGGGACACCCCCGCCTCGTGAGCACGGTGCCATCCTTCGACCTGAGCCTCCCCCCGCGGATCGCCTTCGGGCCGGGACGGGCCGACGACCTGCCGGCCATCGTCGCCGGCCTGGGCTCCCGGGTCCTTGTCGCGACCGGCTCCACGCCGGGGCGCGTGGCCCACCTGATCGACGGGGTCCGCGCGCGCGTCGCGGCGCTCGACGTCGTGGCAGTGCCCGGCGAGCCCACCCTCGACGATGCCCGGCGGGCGAGCGACGTGGGCCGCGACCTCGGAGCCGACGTCGTCGTGGCGATCGGCGGAGGCAGCGTCATCGACCTGGCCAAGTCCGCCGCGATGCTCCTGGGCAACGGCGGGGACCCGCTGGACTACATCGAGGTGATCGGCCGGGGGAAGCCCGTCAGCCGCGCCCCACTGCCACTCGTTGCGGTCCCGACCACCGCGGGCACGGGCGCCGAGGTGACCGCGAACGCGGTCCTGTCCTCAAGCGAGCATGGGGTGAAGGCCAGCCTGCGCCACCCCCTGATGATCCCCAGGCACGCCATCGTCGATCCGGATCTAACGCTGGACTGCCCGCCGGGGGTGACTGCGGCCTCCGGCATGGATGCCCTCACCCAGTGCCTCGAGCCCTACGTGTCGAATCGGGCCAACCCGGTCACGGACGCCTGGGCCGGCACGGGCCTGGTCCACGCGGGGCGAGGACTGCGGCGCGCGCACGCATTCGGGACCGACCTGGCCGCTCGGACAGACATGGCCCTTGCCAGCCTCCTGGGTGGCCTGTCGCTGGCCAACGCCAAGCTAGGCGCGGTGCACGGGTTCGCGGCGGTCCTCGGCGGCATGTCCGACGCGCCGCACGGGGCGATCTGCGCGGCACTGCTCGTGCCCGTCTGCCGGGCCAACATCGCCCACGCGGATGCGCCCCTTGCCCGCCGGTACGCCGACGTCGGGAGGTGGCTCACCGGCGATCCCGCGGCGACTGCTGCCGATGGCTTGGCATGGATCGAGCAGACCGTCGGCCTCCTGGGCATCCGCGGCCTGTCCGATTACGGGCTCTCGGCAGCCCAGACCGACGAGGTGGTCGCCAAGGCCGCCCGGGCGAGCAGCATGGCGGGCAACCCGGTGGTGCTCACCACCGGGGAGCTGGCCGACGCCTACCTGGCTGCCCTTTGAAGGACATGGCAATCGGGTGCTGACGGCGCGGCAGGTGATCCTCTATGATCTTGATCGAGGGTTCCGCTGCTTCATCCCCCGTCGGCAGCGGAACCCTCCTCGTTCGCGCCCACCAATCCGCGCCCGGCCTGCGGGTGCGCCTCGTCCTGAGCCGCCAGCGTGAGAGGCTGGCGCTGCCAGACCGAAGGAGGATCCATGTCACTGGAGCGCCGGGTCGCCCCGGATCCCTACGACTACCTGCCGGCCGTGCCCGCCTTCGAGGTCACCAGCACTGACTTCGTCGACGGGCAGCGGATGCCGATGGCGCACGTGCACGGCTCCGCGGGTGGCCGCGACATCTCCCCGCAGCTGGCCTGGTCCGGGTTCCCCGCGGGCACGAAGGGGTTCACGGTCACCTGCTTCGACCCCGACGCCCCGACTGCCTGCGGATACTGGCACTGGGTCCTGGTGAACCTGCCAGCCTCAGTCAACGAGCTGCCATCCGGGGCTGGGTCAAGCGACCGGGGCCTTCATGGCGCGTTCCACGTGCGCACCGACTTCGGCGACGCCGCCTATGGAGGGGCCGCGCCGCCGCGCGGCGACCACCCGCACCGCTACATGTTCGTGGTCCACGCCATGGACGTCGCCCACCTGCCGGTCGACCACAGGTCGACGGCGACCCAGGTCGCCTTCAACCTCGCGTTCCACACCCTGGCGCGTGCCCGGATCACCGTGGCCTTCGCCCATTGACGCACCGTGCGGGGCGGCGACGCCGTGCCATGCATCGCCGTCCCCGCACCGGCCGCGACTGCATGTCGGACAGGCCACCTACCATTTGCGCATGAGCCTGTTCTCGCCGATCCGCGGTCTCTGCCCGGTTCCCGGCCTGGCCTCCGAGGTCGCCGACCTGCCCTACGACGTGATGGACAGGGACGAGGCGATCGCCATGGCCGCTGGTCGGCCGCATTCCTTCTTGCACGTCTCCCGGCCTGACATCGACCTGCCCGACGACGCCCCGGCCTCGGGAGACAAGGCCTACGCCCTGGCGGCATCGGCGTTCGCCCGCCTTCGATCGGCTGGGATCCTCGTGCGCGACTCGGCCCCGGGCTTCCACGCGTATCGGATCACTCGCGCGGGACACGTCCAGACCGGCGTGGTCGGCGGGGCCAGTGTGGCCGCGTACGACAGGGGCCGGATCCGGCGCCACGAGACGACTCGGCCGAGCAAGCAGGCCGACCGGGCGGCGCACATCGAGGCGGTGGGCGCCCAGACCGGCCCAGCATTCCTGATCCACAGACGCAGCGCGCAGATCGCCGGCGTCCTCGGGCGGGTCACGTCCGTACCCGCCCCCACCTCCGTCATCGGGCCCGGCAGGATCCGCCACGAGGTCTGGCCGATCATCGACCCCGAGGACGTCGCTGGCCTCGAGGCGGCCTTCGACGCGCTGCCCGTCCTCTACATCGCCGACGGGCACCATCGCAGCGCAGCCGCCTCCGCAGTGCATGCGCGCAGGGGCACTGCGGCATCCGCGGTGTTCCTGGCAGTGGCGTTCCCGGCCGACGAGGTCGTGATACTCCCCTACAACCGTCTGGTGCGGGCGCCCGAAGGCGTGTCGGCGGAGCAGCTGCTGGTCGCGATCCAGGCCCGCTTCGGGGTGGCGGCTGCGACGTCCACCGTCGAGCCGGAGAAGCCCGGCCGGTTCGGCCTCTACATTGCCGGTCGGTGGTACCTGCTCACCGCTCCGGACGAGTGGCGCGAGGCCGCCGACCCGGCTGATCGGCTCGACGTGGCTGTCCTGCAGCGACACCTGCTCGCGCCTGTCCTGGGCATCGAGGACCCGCGGACCGATCCGCGCATCGGCTTCGTGGGCGGCGTGCGCCCCCTCGCCGAGCTCGAGGCCGCAGTGGACTCCGGTGATTGGACTGCCGCCTTCTCCTTGCACCCCACGACCGTGGCGAACCTGCTCGAGGTCGCCGACTCCGGGGGGATCATGCCCCCGAAATCGACCTGGTTCGAGCCGAAGCTGCTCGACGGACTCGTCAGCCACGTGCTGGACTGAACATGGCGACGGGGACAGCCCGGCCAGCGACGCCGGCGGGCCTGTTCGCATGACTCCATGCGGCGTGATCGGTCTACGCTGTCAGCGGAGTCGCCGATCCACAAGGAATTGGGGCAGGCATGACCGAAGCACCCCGCAAACGTCGCGTCATAGCCGTGATCGCAGCGATCCTTCTCGTCGGCATCAGCCTGCTCGGGTTCTGGGCATACCGGAGCCTGAACTCCAACATCTCCACGATCGACTCCGGCCAGGGACTTGGGGACGTCCGGCCGGAGAAGGAGAACGAGTCGATGAACATCCTGGCCATCGGCTCGGACAGCCGTGCCGGGGAGAACGCCGAGATCGGCGGGGAATCCCCGGGACTGGCGGACACGACCCTGCTGGTACATCTCTCGGCCGACAACTCGTGGGCAACTGTCGTCAGCATCCCCCGTGACTCGATGGTGCAGATGCCCGAGTGCGAGCGCGCCGACGGCACGACGCAGCCGGCGGGGATGCGCCAGTTCAACTCCGCCTACAGCACCGGCGGGCCGGTGTGCGTCCAGCGGACGATCGAGTCACTGACCGGGCTGCGCGTAGACCATTTCGCGGTCGTCGACTTCCAGGGCTTCCAGGCCATGGTTGACGCGGTCGGGGGGGTCACGGTGTACATCGAGGACCCGATCAGCGACCCGAACTCCAAGATCTACTTCAAGGCCGGCTGCCAGACGCTCAACGGTGAGCAGGCCCTTGACTACGTGCGCGTACGCCATGGCGCAGGGGACGGCTCCGACACGGGCCGGATCGCCCGACAGCAGGCGTTCCTCGCCTCCCTCATGCAGAAGGTGACCTCCGCCGGGGTGCTGACCAACCCCGTCGCGCTGTACGACTTCCTGGATGCCGCGACTGGCTCGGTCACGACCGACACGGGCCTGGGCAGCATCCCGGCGATGGCTTCGCTGGCTGCCCGCGTCCGGGAGATCGGCCTGAACCGCATTGACTTCCTGACCGTCCCCAATGAGCCCTACCCGCCGAACCGCAACCGCCTGCAGTGGGTGTCGGACGCCGACGACCTGTGGGAGCAGCTGCGCTCGGACCAGCCGCTGTCCACGCCGGAACCGTCGGACTCCGCGAGCGCGAGCCCGACGGAGGGCACGGCCGGCGGCGCGACCGCTGAGGGCGAGGCCAGCGCCTCGCCGAGCCGGTCCAGCCAGGGCAAGCCAGCCACCCCGAGCTCCTCGGCCACGTCCACCTTCGACACCAACAGCGCGGACGAGCCGGTCTGCCCGACCGAGTAGGGGGATCCTCCCGAGCGTGGGCTCAGCCCCGCCCCGTCCCGGCGATCGCCCCGGGCCGGAGGGCAGCCTCCGTGGCGCAACCGGCTGCCGCCAGCAGGCTCAGGCCCAGGCCGGACGATCCCAACAGCAGTCCGGGATCTGGATCGAGAGCCTGCGCTGCTGCCGCTGCCAAGGCCTCGTCAGCACCGCCGAGGGCCACTTGGAACTCGGCGTCACCCGTGGTGCGCCCCGCCTCCGCGAGCACGAAACGGTGCCCGGCGAGCCCGTGGCACAGGCCACGGGACCCACCTGCGC
>JBAVLA010000128.1:0-6630 GCA_049688595.1 Candidatus Nanopelagicales bacterium
GCCGCAGGCCGCGGGCGTCCAGGGCGATGGCGAGCCGGCCGCCGCGCCGCAGTCCGGCCACGAGCAGCCGGAACGTCATCGAGGTGAACTGGCCCACGCGAGCCGCCACCCCGGAACCCGCCAGCCCGCGCGCCCGATTGGCGCGGCCGAGGATCGCCCACTCGTCGGCGAGGAGGGGCAGCAGGCGCAGACCTGCCAGGGCCGAGTATGCCGGCCTCGCCGGGACACGTAGCCTGGCCGTCAGCGAGTCGGCAAGGGCGGTCGGATCCAGCGCTGCAGCCGCAAGGAGTCCGGGCAACGCCATCGCCAGCACCCGGCTGGCCGGCAGTGCCGCGGCCGACCAGGACGAGGGACTGCCCAGGCCCTCAGGACCCAGCAGGGCGTTCGAGACGGCGACGCTCGCGGTCGCCAGCAGGGCCGGCGTCACCAGGACCAGGAGGCGGGTTTCGAACAGCCCACCCGCCACGGCGGAGACGAGGCTCAGCGCGGCCAGGGCGAGGTTGGTCGCGACTTCGTGGGAGAGCAGTGCCGCGGCGCTGAGCAGGGCTGCGGTGGTGATCAGGGCGATCGGGTCGAGGCGCCGGAGCCGGGTCTGGGGACCGACCTGGGCGAGCAGGCGCGCCCCGCCGGACGGCGATGCGGGCGGAGCGCCCGCTGCAAGCGCGGATCCAGGCGCGGATCCAGGCGGGGCTCCCTCGGCCGTCGGGGGCGCCAGCCTCACCTCGCGCGCGCCCAGCACCCGGACGAGGTTCGGGTCGTGGGTCGCCATGATCACCGCACCGCCGGCGTCCCGGTGGCTGGCGATGATCCGGACGAGCTCAGCCCAAGTGGCCGGGTCCTGGCCGAACGTGGGCTCGTCGAGCACGAGGATCCCGGGGTCCAGCACCAGCGCGCAGGCCACACCCAGGCGCCGCTGCTCTCCCCCGGAGAGAGTGAACGGGTTGGCCTCGGCCAGTCCCGCCAGACCCAGTCGCGCCAGCATCGCCATCGCTCGCCGGCGGGCGTCGACTGGCCCGACGCCCGCGTGCTCGAGGCTGTGACGTAGCTCGTCGACTGCCTGGCCCGTAACGAACTGGTGCTCCGGGTTCTGGAAGACGACCCCGAAGGCATGGGCCACGTCGGCGGCGGGCCAGCGCCACGGATCCGACCGGGCCGCTGCATCCGCACGAGGCGCACCGGGGGCGGCAGGACGACCGCGAGGCAATCGGACCGTGCCCGAGGACGGCGCCATCAGCCCGCAGATGCATGCCAGCAGCGTGGACTTCCCCGAGCCGGGGGGCCCGGTCAGCGCCACGACCTCGCCTCGGCAGACAGTCAGGCTTGTCGCCGGCAACCGGCCCGCCACGGCGACGCCCCTGGCCTCCAGCACAGCCTCGCCCGAGCTCGACGTCGGAACGGCGAACGGCAGGTGCCGATGGTCCACCCAGATCCGGCGCGCTACCTCGGGCCGGGCAGCCAGGTGGCCGACCAGCTCGGGCGGGGCCATCGGCTTGACCGTGCCGTCCGCGACCAGCAGGACGAGGTCGGCCACCGCGAGCCAGGGCTCGACCCGATGCTCCACGACCACGACCGTGCAGCCGGTCGCGGCTCGTACGGCCGCGACTGCCGACAGCACCATGTCGGCGGCCCCCGGGTCCAGGTTGGCAGTCGGTTCGTCCAGCAGGAGCAGGCCCGGCTCTGCCACAGCGGCCGCGGCCACCGCGAGCTGCTGCTGCTGTCCGCCGCTGAGCGTCGAGGTCGGGCGGTCCAGGGGGACCCGAAGGCCGACCTGCCCCAAGGTCGCGACGACGCGTGGCCAGATCTGGTCGACGGGGACCGCGGCGTTCTCCAGGGGGAAGGCCACGTCGTCGCCGACGAGTTCCATCACTACGTTGCCCTCGGGCTCCTGCTGGACCAGTCCCGCCGGGTCCGACGCCTCCCCGGGCGGCCGGGTTCGCTGCCGGCCCGCCCGCAACAAGCCGACCGCCTCGCCTGCCGGCAGCGTCCCCGCCATGGCAGCCAGCAGCGTGCTCTTGCCCGATCCCGAGGCGCCCATCAGCACGACCAACTGCCCGGGATCGACGGTGAAGGAAGCGTCCCGCAGCGCCCACTCCGCGCGGGCCGGGTACCGGAAGCCCCAGCCCTGGGCATGGATCCACGCCGCCTGCACCTGGTGCCCCGTTCCTGCCGATGGCGGTCTGCCCCTCGGCGGCTAGACGCTGACCCGCTCCCGTCCCAACGGGAACGCGTCGAGCACCCCGGTTCGAGCCAGCCGATGGGCCAGCACGTACGAGCCGAGCCCGGCGATCGCAGCCGACGAGGCCATGCAGATGACGACGTAGACCAGCTTCCATGCGAGCGTCCATTCCGGGTACCACAGGATCGGATCCAGCAAACCGGGAACCGCACCTGCGGCCGCCCCGGCCAGCATCGAGGCCACCCGCCCGAACGCCCGGTACCGGCCCGCGGCGAACACGAGCTCGGGGGCCAGTCCCTGCCCGATCCCGTACCAGAGGACGGACAGCCCCCACCACGCCCCGAGCAGCCAGGACACGCAGGCCGCCAGGAAGGCCGTGGCGACCGCCGCCCCCGGCCTGCGGACGACGAGCATCCCGAGGACGCCCGGCACGAGCCAGACGCCGTACATCAGCGCCTGCGCGGGCGGGAACGCCGCGAACACCGGCCCCGTGGCGTTCCACAACAGGTTCCAGGCCCAGAACACAACGCCAGACACGATGGCCAGCACGCAGACCGTAACGATGTCGATGGTGCGCCACGCCATTGCGGCGGAGCGCCCTCCTGCCTCTTCCACGATTCCTCCCGGTCGCGATCAGGCCACGCCAAGGGGATTTCAGACGACTTCCTTCGCCGGCATGACCCGGATCAGGTTCGAGGGTCTGCGGGCTGGTCCGCCCGCACTCTCAGCGCTCGACGCGCTCCCCTGTCGTGGCTGGTAAACCGTAGCACCGCTGGATCGCACTGGCTTCAGAGCCCGGGCTCCAGGTCATCCGCGGTGTCCAGGTCGTCACCGGCCTCGACCGGCCGGGTCCCCAGCGAGACAACCGCACCGATCGTTCCCGCGGCCAGGCGCTGGCCGAGCAGCACCCAGCTGTGGGCGTGCGTGAACGAGACCCGCTGCATCCTGGCACTGGCCACGATCGGCCACCCGCGGTTCTCGGCCAGCTCCCGCAGCTCCGGCTCGGGGTTCACGGCCACCGGGTGCCCGACAGCCTCGAGCATGGGCAGGTCACTGATCGAGTCGGAGTAGGCGAAGCACGCGGCCAGGTCATACCCGCGCTCCGCAGCGAGGGCCCGCAGCGCCTCGGCCTTCCCGTCGTGGTGGCAGAAGGGGCCGGCCAGGCGACCCGTGTACCGGCCCTCGTCGTCGGTCTCTGCGGTCGTCCCCAGGCCCAGTTCGAGGCCAGCGACCTGCGCAAGCCTGGACACGATCTCCGTTGGGCCGGCGGACAGGACGATTCGGTCGCGCCCGGCGGCGGCGTGCTCATCGAGGACGCGCCGGATCGCGGGGGTGATGGAGGCGACCATGTCCACGACAACGCGGTCGGCCACGGCCTCGAACTCTTCAGCAGGGCGACCCGCCACCGCCGTCAGGACGCGATCGAGCAGCACGGCCGGCCGCTCGTCGCGCGACCCGTGGGTCAGGAGGGACACGCCGTTGCGCAGGTCATGGGCGAGTTCGGCTGGCCGCAGGAGTCCGGCTCGGATCGCTTCGCGCGCCAGGGGGATGTTGGCCGAACCGGGGATCAGCGTCCCGTCGAGGTCGAAGAAGGCCGCACCACGGCCGGTCGGGACTGGCCTGGGCGCCCGGAGCGCCTCGGAAGCTGACGTCACCATGCCGCGATTCTCCCACCCAGTGGTCCTTGTCGGCGGCCAGCAGCAGGACTGCGTCAGCTGAGCACAGCCATCGCAACAGCCGCGTACTGCACCAGGTAGGCCGCGATCGTGAACGAGTGGAAGAGCTCATGGAACCCGAACCACTCCGGGTGCGGGTTCGGCCGCTTGCGCGCGTAGATCACGCCGCCCACGGTGTAGAGCAGCCCGCCGAGGGCCAGCAGCGACACCGTCGCCAGCCCGAACGCCGAGTTCAGCGCGGGCAGGTAGAACAGCGCGACCCAGCCCAGGCCGATGTAGGAGCCGGTCACCAGCCATCGGGGGGCGCCCGTCCACGCGACGCGGACGATCAGGCCCACCAGGGCGATGCCCCACACCAACGCGAGGATGGTCCAGCGCAGCGTCGTCGAGGGCAGCGCCGCCGCGAAGGGCGTGTACGAGCCGGCGATGAACAGGTAGATGTTGGCGTGATCGAGCTTGCGGAGGAACGCGTTGACCCGGGGTGAGCCGGCTCCGAGGTGGTATGCGGCGCTGACCCCGAACAGCAGGACGGTGGTGAGCACATAGACGGCGACCGCGATCCGCAGCCCGGCCGTCGGCGTGACCACCATGAGCCCAAGGCCCAGGATGAGCGCGAGCGGCGCTGCGCTGAAGTGGAGCCACCCGCGGAGCTTCGGCTTGAGCGCGGCGACCCGATGCTCGAGCCGGCTCTCTGCGTGTGGATCGTGCCGTGCCGGCGCCATGCCGTGCGAACCAGCGGTGCCTGGCTGATCTGGGTTCACCCGCCCAGTCTGGGGCGTGGGAGCGTTGACCGTCACGACGAGCCTCCTACCTACGGTTGCGTAACTTATCCAAGAGTAAGTTACCCACGCGTAGGTTTCCAAAACGTGGGTCAGCCATGGTGGGCGTTGTACACGACGCCACCGACGGCCACGTAGCGCTGGAGCACCTTCACCCCCTCCTCGCGCAGGACCTGGGGGAGCACGCTGATCCCTCGACGCAGCAGCTGCTCGGCGTAGTCCAGCGGCATCGGCCCCTCATCGAACCCAACCGTCCCCACCACGTCGGCAGTCGTCGAGGCGTAGACCACCTCGCTCACGCCGGACCACACGACCGCACCCAGGCACATGGCGCACATCTGGCTGGACGACACCAGCTGGAGCCGCGGACGACCGGGTTCCCCCAGGTCGAAGGTGCCCGCGGTCGCGTGCGCCAGGCCGAGGGCGAGGATCTCGGCGTGGGCCAGGGAGTTGTTCTCGGGCAGGACCCGGTTGACACCGATCGAGACGAGGCGACCGGACTCGCGCTCGAAGACCCCCGCGGCGAACGGCCCACCCGAGCCTTCCTCCACGTTGCGCTTCGCCAGGCCCAGGACCGCTCGCATGCGGTCGTCCGTGCACGCCAGAGGGTCCGGTTCTGGCCAGTCGGCGACCCACGCGGGCAGCGAGAGGCTCAGGGTCCTGCCCAGCATCCCGCCCTCCGATCGCCTACGGGACCCCGGTCATGGGGTGGATCCAGCAACTGGTCCGCGCGCCAAGGGTATTGCGCGCCCCTAGCCTTGCGGCCATGGCAGGCAGCAGCGCGCTGTTCACCGACCAGTACGAGCTGACGATGCTCGACGCGGCGATCCAATCTGGCACAGCGGGCCGACACTGCGTGTTCGAGGTCTTCGGCCGCCGGTTGCCGCCGGGACGAGCGTACATGGTCAACGCCGGGACCGGGCGCCTGCTGGACCTGATCGCCGACTTCACCTTCGGCCCGGAGCAGCTGGACCACCTCGCCAGGCATCGGATCGTCTCCCCGAGCACACTGGAATGGCTTGCCCGGTATCGGTTCGCCGACGCAATGGACGGATACCCGGAGGGCGAGCTGTTCTTCCCCGGGTCTCCGCTGCTGACGGTGGAGTCCGACTTCGCCACGGCAGTGGTGCTCGAGACGCTCATCCTCAGCGTGCTCAACCACGATGTGGCCGTCGCCTCGGCAGCCAGCCGGATGTGGGTGCAGGCCAGGGGGCGGCCGCTGATCGAGATGGGCTCGCGCCGGACCCACGAACGGGCAGCCGTGGCCAGCGCCAGGGCCAGCTACATCGCCGGCTTCGCGTCCACGAGCAACTTGGAGGCCGGACGGCTGCACGGGATCCCCACCGCTGGAACCTCCGCCCACGCGTTCACGCTGCTCCACGACAGCGAGGCGGCGGCATTCCGGGCACAGGTCGACGTCCTGGGAATCGGCACCACCCTGCTCGTGGACACCTACGACGTCACCGAGGGGATCCGCAACGCCCTGGCCGTGGCCGGGCCGCGGCTCGGAGGGATCCGGCTGGACTCCGGGGACCTGGGTGCCCTGGCCCGGAGCTCGCGCGAGCAGCTCGACGCTGCCGGGGCCACAGGCACGAGGATCGTGGCCACGTCTGACCTCGACGAGTACGCGATCGCCGGACTGGCCGCTGCTCCAGTCGACGTGTACGGCGTCGGCACGTCTGTCGTGACCGGATCAGGGGCGCCCACTGCGGGCCTGGTCTTCAAGATCGTCGAGGTGGACGGCCGGCCGGTGGCCAAGGCGTCCGTCGGGGGCAAGACGAGCATCGGCGGGCACAAGCAGGCGGTGCGCCGGGTGGGCGGCGACGGCGTCGCCACCGAGGAGTCCGTGGGGCGGGTCGCGCCGCGGGAGGGCGGCAACGACCGACTCATCACTGTGCCCCTGATGCGCGACGGGGTCCGGGTCGACTCCGGTTCGCTGGAGGAGGCCCGGGCCCGACACGCCGCCGGCGTCGCCGAGCTGCCTGAGGCCGCGCGGGCG
>JBAVLA010000129.1:0-2037 GCA_049688595.1 Candidatus Nanopelagicales bacterium
GCCCATGAGCGTCGGACACGCCGCCACCCTAGCCCGCCGCGCCGGACGACGGGCTCCGGCCGCGGGGCTCCGATAGCCTCACGGCCGTGATCGCTGCTGCTGCAGACCCGGACAACCCGTGGATCTCGGTGGACTACGTGCAGGACAACTGGGCCGACATCAGCGCCGCGCTGGTCCAGCACGCCAGCCTCACCGTGGAGGCCGTCGCGATCGCCGTCGTCCTCGCCTTGCCGCTGGCTGTCCTGGCCCGCTACCGCAGCGGTCTGGCCGCTCCGGTCCTGGCGACCGCGGGGGTCCTGTACACGATCCCGTCGCTGGCGCTGTTCGGGCTGCTGGCGCCGGTCACCGGGATCGGGCGGACCACGGTGCTCATCGCCCTGGTCGCCTACGCCCTGCTGATCCTGATCCGCAACACCCTCGTCGGCCTGACCCAGGTGGCCCCCGAGGTCCGGGACGCCGCCCGGGGCCAGGGGTACGGGCCGGTGCGCCAGCTGGTCGGCGTCGAGCTGCCGATCGCACTGCCCACGATCATCGCCGGCGTCCGGTTGGCGACCGTGACGACGGTCGCGCTCGTGACGGTCGGCGTGGTCGTCGGGTACGGGGGCCTGGGCCAGCTGATGTTCCGCGGCCTGTACAGCAACTACCGCGCGGAGGTCTTCACCGCCACCGTCCTGTGCCTGGCGCTCGCGCTGGTGGCCGACCTGATCCTCTGGCTGGTGGGCCGGGCGCTCACCCCCTGGCACCGGCCCGGGAGGATGTCGTGAACCCGGCCACCGCGCTGGTGCCGGTCGTCCTGAACCCGGCCGCCGTGCCCTCGTCCGTCGTCGATGACGCAGTGACCTGGCTCAACGACCCCTCGAACTGGATCGGACCCACCGGGATCATCGCCCTGACCAGCGAGCACCTCCTGATGTCGGCAATCGCCGTGGTTGCGGCGGCGCTGATCGCCCTCCCGGTCGGGGTCTGGTTGGGGCACACCGGG
This sequence comes from Candidatus Nanopelagicales bacterium, assembly GCA_049688595.1. Lineage (GTDB taxonomy): Bacteria > Actinomycetota > Actinomycetes > S36-B12 > CAIYMF01 > Prado023. The sequence goes on from JBAVLA010000129.1 coordinate 983, forward strand.
CGGGGCGCGACGTTCACGCTCGTCGTGGCCAACACCTCCCGAGCCCTGCCCACGCTGGCGCTGCTCACGCTGTTCGCGTCCTCCGCGATCGGGTTCGGCAACCGGGCCACGGTCCTGGCCGTGACGGTCTTCGCCATCCCGCCGATCCTGACCAACGCCTTCGAAGGCGTCCGCGGTGTCGACGCGGACGTGCGCGACGCGGCGGTGGGGATGGGCATGCCCGGGCGCCAGGTCCTGACCGGGGTCAGCATCCCCCTGGCGATCCCGGTCATCGCGGCGGGCCTGCGCACGGCGGCGGTGCAGGTCGTGGCCACGATCCCGCTGGCAGCCCTGGTCGGCGGCGGGGGGCTCGGCGTGATCATCGTGACCGGAATAGCCACCCAGCGGTACGGCAAGGCTCTGGCCGGGGCGCTGCTCGTCGCGGTCCTGTGCCTGGCTGTCGAGGGGCTGCTCGCACTCGCTCAGCGGTTGCTCACGCCGGCGCCCATCCGCGAGTTCGCCCGGGCCTCGGCGCGCTGAGCCGTGCAGTCTCCGAGTGAGCAGCTGATACCGAGTGTCCGATGGCCTGAATCGACTGCACGCTCGCGGCGTCATGGAAGGGGGAGCGGCATCATGGGCAGTGTGCTCGACCGGGTCGAGGAGCGATTGGGCGAGGTGGGTGAGCGGCTGACGGCCACGACCGGAGGGCAGGCACTGTGCCGGCTGGATGGTCACATGTCCTCAGCGAAGGAGCTCGAGGGACGAATGGCCGTGTTGCTCGAGATCCGTCGCGCGCTGCGGAAGGACCCGGACGCGGTCCTGACCGGCATCGAGCAGCGGTGGCGCGACGACCTCGAGTCGCGGCGGGCCAGAGGCGCGGCGCAGGCGTGGATCTCATACCTGTCCGGCGGCGTGGCTGAGATCGAGGCGCTGCTCGGCTGAGGCGCACCCACCGGTCCGGCAGTCGCGGCGGCCAAGGCGGTACGTCCGGCGGCGCGAACGTGGGGCCATCCTCGCCAGCGTGCTCGCGGCGTCCACGGCGGCGTCGTGATGGCTTGGGCGGAGTAGTCCGTGGG
>JBAVLA010000130.1:0-2305 GCA_049688595.1 Candidatus Nanopelagicales bacterium
ACGCGCTCTGCACCGAGCTCAACGACACCGAAACACGCTACCCGGGCACCGACCTGACCCTCGTCTACAGCGTCAAAGAGGACCCCAGTCACACCTGAATGAACTCACCACGTCCGGACCTCTGGACTCCAGGAGCATCCGGTTCGCCAGGGCCGCGACCAGTGCGCACAGCGGCGTCACCGCGATAAGGACCCCGGTCCAGACCTGGGCGACCAGGCGGCGAACCCGGCGATCCAGCCCGGGGTCGGCCAACCAGCGGGACCCGTCCCAGAACCGATGCGGGCGCAGTCCCAGGACACCGTCCGGGTACCAGCCCGGGGTCCGCGGCCACCACGGCTGGGCGTGTTCGGCGACCGGGAACGACGGGACAGCAGGCACCCGCAGCCACGGCGCACCGACGGCGACGAGCATCGGCACGACCATCGCCAGCGACATGGCGGCTCCGCCAGCCTGCGGCAGGAACAGCGCGATCAGCACCGGGACGGACGCCAGCGTGGCCGCGGCCTGCCAGCGAGGCAGCGGCGCCCACCTCGGGTACCGGCCCCGCCGCAGCTCAGCCCACAGCGGGACCGGCAGGCACGCAGCCCACCACGCCAAGACCGTCCAGGCAGGCACCAGGTCCGCAAGCCAAGGCTCACCGTACGAGAGCCAGATCGCCAGCGGAGCGAACGGGACGAGTCCGGTCGCCAACTGGGGTTCGGCGTTCCAGCCGAACGGCCGTCCCGAGTACCGCCGGCTCAGCCACAGCGCCACGATCACGTTCGTGGCTGCCCATGCTGCTGCCCTGCCGAGCACCTCAGCCGTCTGCGAATGGTCTCCGCCATACGCCCACGTCAGGGCAGACATCGTCAGGAGCGACCACACCCCCCAATACCAGAAAGGGAGATCGAGGGAGAGGCCCTGCGCTCCGGCTGTCAGCCGCCCAGGCCGCACGCGGGCGGCCCATCGCGTGCCGTCCCAGCGACGATCAAGGTAGGCGTCATACGGGTCCACGTACCAACCGCGCGCCGGACCCACCCGTGCCCTCAACGATCCCCCTCGACTCAACCCCGCCCCAACGGCGAGCAGCGTCCGCGCCCGCCGGGGCCAGGTGATGCCCCCAGGGCCGTCCGAGCAGACCCGGCCGACCGGCTCCAACTGTGAACCACCCCCGAAGGGCCCCATACCGCGAACCGACCCCACTCGGGGGCCCAACGTCCCAGGACCTCAGTCCCGCCGCTTCGACAGGTCCGCCGCTTCGACAGCTGACAACCCCGGGGACTACCGACCGGAACCGGCGTGCGGCCGTCACCGGCCCTTCAACGGGCCCACACATGCGTCACAGGCCTCAAATGCACGCGGTGGGTCGCAGCACTTCGATGTGGCGCGTTCGCGGTCGTCAGCCGGGCAGCGCAGCCAGGGCGTCCTTCATCGCGTCCTGCGCCTCCGGCGTGGAGTTGAACCTCCAATCACGCTCCTTGTCGGCCTGGAACCACACGAAGCCCGCCACGCGGTCCTCGCGGGACAGGTAGTCGACGAGCTGGCCGATCCACCTGGCCTTGTCCGTCCCGAGCGCCGCGCCCTCGTTGCTGGCCACCTCCGTAACGAGGATCGGCTTGTCGCCATCGAGCTCGCGGAGCTGAGCCAGGCCGGCCCCGAGCAGTTCGCTCGGGTGCTGCCACGTGCGCCCCTCCCCGTCTCCCCAGTTGTAGCCGTCCAGCCCCAGGTAGTCCACGTCCTGCGGACCTGGATAGGTCGCCGCAAGGTCGGACGAGCCCGGGTAGGGCACGTTCGCAGCCCAGACGAAGGAGACCTGGTCCGCACCCGCCGACCCGAAGACGTCGTGGATGTGGCGCCATGCCGCGACGTAGTCCCCTGCGTCGTTCCCGTTCGAGCCGACCGACCAGGGGTACCAGTCGCTGTTCGGCTCGTGGGCGAAGCGGAGCAGGAGCGGACGGCCCCAGGCGGCCAGCCGTCCGGCCCAGCGGGTGAGCGCCGCGTCGTGGTGGCCCGCAGCGATGCGAGCCAGCGAGTAGTCGGGCTGGTCCACCCCGCGCCCGGGTACCCAGGGCTCAAGCGTGAGGATGGGCGTCATCCCGGCATTCGAGATCCCGTCGAGCGCCCCGATCGGCACCGGCTCGTCGATCGCGGCGAAGCGTTCCACGTAGTCGGGCTGGTCACCGGCCATCAACGCGATCGCCGACAGGTCGCTGGAACCGGCCCCGTCGTCGGGGGCGAAGACACCCCAGGCGAGCGGGCGGGTGCCTGACCGTGCAGCGGAACACGAGGTCAACCCGAGGAGGCAGGCCAGGGCGAGCAGCGGGGC
>JBAVLA010000131.1:0-9696 GCA_049688595.1 Candidatus Nanopelagicales bacterium
CATCTTCTCGAAGTGGGGCACGACCCACTCGGCATCGACGCTGTAGCGGGCGAACCCCCCGCCGACCTGGTCGTACATGCCGCCGCGCGCCATCGCCCCCATCGTCACGGCGGCCATCTCCAGCGCGCGGCCGGCCGGCTGCCCCGTCCGCCGACCCAGCGCGTCAGCTCGCAGCAGGAACTCGAGCACCATGGACGGGGGGAACTTCGGCGCCCTCCCGAACCCCCCGCGAGCGCCATCGAACTCGGCGACCAGGCGATCCACGACCGCGCCCACGTCGGAGCCGGCCGACAGTGCGGGTTCCTCCGAGCCGGCCGATGATGCAGGTTCCGTGGAGCCGACGCCACCATGGCGAGCAGGCTGCAGCGCTGCATCGATCTCCCCGGCGGCAGCCCGGATCCGGTCGCGATCCGTCCGCCAGGCCTCGTCCACGCCCAGAAGCACATCGGTGAACGACGGCATCCCGAACCGCTCGACCGGCGGGAAGTACGTGCCCGCGAAGAAGGCCCGCTGGTCGTGGTCGAGGAACACGGTCATCGGCCAGCCACCGCGCCCGGTCAGCGCCTGCGTGGCCGCCATGTAGACGGCGTCGATGTCGGGCCGTTCCTCACGATCTACCTTGATGCTGACGAAGCGCTCGTTCATCAGGGCCGCCGTGGCCCGGTCCTCGAACGACTCGTGCGCCATCACGTGGCACCAGTGACAGGCCGCGTATCCCACGGAGAGCAGCACCGGCACGTCCCGGTGACGGGCGTCCTCGAAGGCGGGGTCGCCCCACTGCCACCAGTCGACCGGGTTGTCGGCGTGCTGCAGGAGATAGGGGGACAGTGCGGCGCTCAGGCGATTTCCCATCACCCGATTGTGGCCCAGCAGTCTGACAGGCGCCGGCCGTCAGCAACAGGCCGGGGCATCGCCGGCTCAGGTTGGGCCGGCAGGTCGAGCCGGCAGGTTGGGCCGGCAGGTTGACCGGCAGGTTGGGCCGGCAGGTTGGGCCGGCAGGTTGGGCCGGCAGGTTGACCGGCAGGTCGGGCCGCTGGTCGCGGACCTATCGCACCGTGCTCCCGGTTCCCGGCGAGCAGCCGTCGGGCGCGAAGTTCCCGTTGATCGTGAAGTCCTCGCACGTCAGGAGCCGTGGATGCTGGGTCCCAAGGAAGGACGAACCAGCCATGACCACGAACACTGCGCCCATGGCGGGCGCCGTGGCTCGGCCCCTGAGCCGATCGGCACCCGGCAGGAGGAGTCGCACCATCAGGACCGCCATCGCGGGTATCCCCAGGATCGTCAGGATGACGCCGAACCAGTGCAACGCCTTGTACGGGTTCGTGGATCCGCCGACCGGCAGGAACCAGGCCGTTAGCATCCACACTGATGGAAGCACGAGGCTCCACAGGGCCGGGCGGCGCCACGCACGCGATCCCTGGGCGAAGCACGCGATGAGGAACACGGTCGTCGCCAACGGCCCAGAGCGTGAACTGCTCCTCGAAGAAGATGACGCCGTAGACGCCGAAGGTGAACGCCGGCCACCATCCGATCGCTGCGCCGGTCGCCGCCGTCACCGCGACGCGCCGCGTCCTGTGACTCGTGGGCGCCCGAATCGCGGCAAGTTCGCTGGGGAGACGGGCCAGCGAACTTGCCTGGATCCCGTTTCCGCCGCGCAGACTTGTCCCGATCTGGGGGGGCCGGGGCGCCCGCGGCCTGAGGGACGGCCGCGGGCCACCCCGGACGGCCCACCCCGGACGGCCCACCCCCGACGGCCCACCCCGGACGGCCCACCCCACAGCGGGCCAACCCAACAACCAAGGTTGCCTAACCTTTACAGACCGCTGAGCCACTGCCATCATGGCCGCAGCAGGGGCCCTCGACCGCCCAGGCACCCGGCAGCACCGCACGCCGGCGCTGCGACCCGGACGCCGGGATCCCCAGCGGACCCGACCGATTCGCCACCAGTAGGAAGGGATTCCTGATGGAAGAGCAGGCATACACGGTCCTGCGCGACATGACCCGGACCAGGACCTCGGAGCCCTTCGGCGGCCCCGTCGCCCTGGACGTGACCCGCGCGCCGGCTGAGCCCCGCGTCGAACGCGTCGACCTGACCAAGCGGCAGCTGCAGGACGTCGCGCGCGCCCCGGAGGTGCGTGCCGTCGCACCCGTCATGCCGGTCGCGCTGGTCCGGCCGGTCTCCGACGACGAGGCCGACCCGCAGGTCGCCGGTGACGAGGCTCCCGGCGGCATCGCGTGGGGGGTGACGGCCGTCGGCGCGGACACGTCCACCGCAACCGGAGCCGGCGTCGTCGTCGCCGTGCTGGACACCGGCATCGACGCAACCCATCCGGCGTTCACCGGCGTCACGCTGGTGCAGCAGGACTTCTCCGGCAGCGGCGACGGGGACCGGCAGGGGCACGGCACCCACGTGGCCGGCACGGTGTTCGGCCGTGACGTGGAAGGCACCCGGATCGGCGTGGCCACCGGGGTCACCGAGGCGCGCATCGGCAAGGTCCTCGGCGACGACGGCAGCGGCGACTCCGACATGCTGTTCAAGGGGATCCAGTGGGCGGTGGCGCAGGGCGCCCAGGTGATCTCGATGTCCCTCGGGTTCGACTTCCCCGGTCTGGTCGCCCGGCTCGCGGGGTCGGGCTGGCCGGTGGACCTGGCGACGTCGCGGGCCCTCGAGGCATACCGGGGCAACCTGCGCATGTTCGACGCGCTCATGCAGATGATCGCCAGCCAGGAGCCGTTCACCGGGGGCACGATCGTGGTGGCCGCGTCGGGCAACGAGAGCAAGCGGCGGCAGAACCCCGACCACGAGATCGGCGTCTCCCTGCCGGCAGCCGCCGAGCACGTGATCTCCACGGGCGCGCTGGACCGTTCCCCAACCGGTCTGGTCGTGGCCCCGTTCTCAAACACCTTCCCGCAGCTGGCGGCTCCCGGCGTCAAGGTGCTCTCCGCAAAGGCCGGCGGCGGCCTGGTCAGCCTGAACGGCACCTCCATGGCCACGCCGCACGCCTCCGGCGTGACCGCGCTCTGGTGGGAGGCCGTCCGCAGCCTCCCGCTGCCGCCGACGGCCACGACGGTGACCGCCAGGATGCTGGCCAACGCCGACCTGGCGGCCCTGGATCCCGCGGTCGACGTCGCGGACCGTGGGGTCGGCCTGGTCCGCGCGCCCTGACCGCCAACGGGATCGGCTACGCCCGGCGGCCCGCGGAGAGCACGTACCCCATGAGGGCGGCCAGTGAGGGCGGGTAGCTCAGCTGCTCGCGCAGCGCCCGGCGCGCCCTGGCGTCGGTCAACGCGACCTTGATGGCCCGACCCCACGCGGGCAGCAACCAGCGCCAGCCGATCCACCGCAGCCTGCTGCGCAGCTCCTCACGCACGCTCACGTCGTTGAGCTCGAACGCCCGATCGACCAGGCCTGAGGCCTCCCACAGGGCGCGCCACTGGGCCTGCGTCGGCAGTGACGTCCCGAGCGAGTTCGCCTCGAGGAGGAGTCCGCCCTGCGGGGGCTCGTCGATCCAGACCACTTCATTCATGCCGACCCATCCCCCAGGCCTGGTCACGCGAACGCACTCCGCGATGGCTCTCTGCTTGTCGGCGACGAATGCGAGCACGGACTCGACGATGACCAGGTCGAACCGGCCGTCCTCGAAGGGCAGGGCCACCACGTCCGCGAGGGCCAGCTCGACGAGCTCCTCCACACCGTCGCGCTTGGCCCGGATCCGAGTCCAGTCGAGCATCTTGGGCGAGATGTCGGCCGCAACGACGCGACAGCCCCGTGATCGGGCCAGGTAGCTCGGGCCGACACCGATGCCAGTCCCGACATACAGGACCTGCCGAACGTCACCGGCTCGACACAGTTCGAGCAGGCGATCGGTCGCCGGGTAGCCGCCGTTGTGCTTGGTGATGCCGATCTCGGCCTGCAGGTCAAGGTAGCTTGGATCTGCCTTTGGCTTGGAGCGCACGCTGGTCCCTCCTCCGTGAGGCATCTTGGTCCGCCAAGGAGCATATGGCTCCAGGCGCGCGGCCCGGCCATGCGCGGAGCTGTCTTCGAGGATGGATTCAGGGCCAGCCTGCAAGGCCTGGCCGAGGAGGGGTCCAGATGCCACGCAAGGCGGCGATCGGGGACGAGCATGCGAACCCCGGGTCCGCGGTGGTATCCCTTGAGGGTGGAGGCGCTGGCTGGGGAGCCCCGTCCGGTCGGAGCACGCCCGCAACGGTCAGGGGGGCCGATCGGGCTCACCCAGCTGCTGGCCGCGCAACGGCTCGCCGAGGACGGACCCAACGAGCTGCCGACCGCGAAGCCGCGCAACCTCCTCCAGCAGGCCTGGGCGGTGCTGCGCGAGCCGATGCTGCTGTTCCTGCTGGGGGCCGGCATCGTCAACTTCCTGCTGTCCGAGCTGCTGGACGGCATCATCCTGATGCTCTCGGCAGTCCTGGTGATCGCGATCTCGATCTACCAGGAGCGCAAGACCGAGAACGCCCTGGTCGCGCTGCGCGACCTGTCCTCCCCGCGCGCCCTGGTGATCCGGGACGGCGAGCGGGTGCGCATCCCCGGTCGGGACGTGGTCCGCGAAGATCTCGTGCTGCTCGCCGAGGGGGATCGGGTCCCCGCCGACGCCGCGCTCGTGGAGGGCGTGAACCTCGCGGTGGACGAGTCGGCGCTCACCGGGGAGTCCGTGCCCGTCCGCAAGTCGACGGCTGGTCAGGACGTCACTGGTGTGGCCATGGGGCGCCCGGGCGGCGATGGGACGCCGTGGCTGTTCTCCGGGACGCTCGTGGTCAAGGGCCACGGAACGGCCGTGGTCAGGGCCACCGGGGCTGGCACCGAGCTGGGCCGGATCGGCACGGCGCTGCGCGGCTTGGAGGAGGAGCGGACCCGGCTGCAGCGCGAGATCGACCGGATCGTGGTCGTCGTGGCCGGGGCCGGACTAATCGCAGCGGTCGCCGTGGTCGTCGTCTACGGGCTGACCCGCGGGGTCTGGCTCGAGGGCGTCCTGGCCGGGATCGCGACGGCGATGTCCATGCTCCCCGAGGAGTTCCCCGTCGTACTCACCGTGTTCCTCACGCTGGGGGCGTGGCGGATGTCGCGCAAGCGGGTGCTCACCCGCCGGTCCCCGGTGATCGAGACGCTCGGCTCGGCCACAGTCATCTGCGTCGACAAGACCGGCACCCTGACCCTGAACTCGATGACGGTGCGCGAGCTCATCGTCGACGGAGCAGTGCATGCCGTGGGCGAGGGGCCGCTCCCGGAGCGGTTCCGCCCGATCGTCGAGCACGGGGCGCTCGCCTCGCCCATCGAGCCGTTCGACCCCATGGACAAGGCGTTCACCGAACTCGGCCGCGCCCACCTGGCCGGCACCGGGCACCTCCACCGGGGCTGGAGCCTCGAGCGCGAGTACCCGCTGTCCGACTCGCTGCTGGCCCTGTCGCACGTGTGGCGCGACCCGGACGGCGGCGACCGCATCGTCGCGGCGAAGGGTGCCCCCGAGGCCATCGCCGAGTTGTGCCGCCTGAGCCCCGAGCAGCGAGCCGAGCTCACCGAGCAGGTCGAGGACGCCACAGCCAGCGGCCGTCGGGTGCTGGGCGTCGCCCGGGCCCGGTTCTCGGCCAACGGCGACCTGCCCGACGACCAGCGTGACTTCGCCTTCGAGTTCCTCGGCCTGGCCAGCCTGCAGGACCCGGTCCGGCCCGGGGTGCCCGAGGCCGTCGCGGAGTGCGCGCGGGCCGGTGTGCGCATCGTGATGATCACCGGCGACTACCCCGGCACGGCCATGGCGATCGCCCGCGAGGTTGGGCTCGACCACGAGGCTGGCTTCATGACCGGGGCGGACCTGGAGGCGATGGGCGAGGAGGAGCTCGCCGCGCGGGTCCGCACCGTGAGCGTGTTCGCCCGCATGGTGCCCGAGCAGAAGCTGCAGCTCATCCGGGCGCTGCGGGCCAACGGCGAGGTCGTCGGGATGACCGGCGACGGAGTCAACGATGCTCCCGCGCTGCGGGCCGCGGACATCGGGATCGCGATGGGTGCCCGCGGCACCGACGTGGCCCGGGAGTCCGCCGACCTGGTCATCACCGACGACGACTTCACGTCAATCGCCGGGGGCGTCCGCCAGGGCCGGGGCATCTTCGACAACCTGCGCAAGGCCATGGCCTACATCGTCGCCGTCCACGTCGTCATCTTCGGGATGTCCCTGATCCCGGTTCTCGGCCCGACCTGGCCCCTGGTCCTGCTCCCGGTGCAGATCGCCTTCCTCGAGCTGATCATCGACCCGGCGTGCTCGATCGTCTTCGAGGCCGAGGAGGTCGACCCCCGGATCATGGAGCAGTCGCCCCGGGGACTGGGCGAGCCCATCCTCACCCGTCGCGTGCTCGCCCTGTCTGCCATCCAGGGCGTCACGGTCCTGGCCGCCGTCATCTCCGTCTTCCTGTGGGCAGAGCTCGGCGGGCGGCCCGACGACGAGGTCCGCTCCGTCGCGTTCGCGGCGCTGGTGATCGGCAACCTCGCCCTGATCCTGGTCAACCGGTCGTGGCGGCTGTCCATCTGGCAGACGGCCGGCGAGCGCCAGAACCGCACCGTCAAGTGGATCCTTGGCGGTGCCGGCACCCTGCTCGTGCTGGTGATCACGGTGCCGTGGCTGCGCCACGCGTTCAACTTCGGTCCGCTGCAGCCCGCGGACTGGATCATCGTCCTGGTCGCCGGGTTCGCCGGCGTCATGTGGTTCGAGGTGTACAAGCGGGTGGCACACCCGAAGGGCGTATGACCCACCGGACCACGACCGCGCACAGTCGGGCTTGACCTGGGGCGACACGGGACCAAAGCCCTTTACGCGCCGCACGGCACGCGCCACGATGAGGGGTGGGCCGGTGTCATGAACGGGTCCGGGTGGCGGGTCCGGCGTCCGACCCTCTAGGGAGAGGCCATGAGTCCTCACATGAGGGCAGGTCCGGGGCGTCGGCTGACCAGCGTCCTGACCACCATCGCCCTGATCCTGGTGTCCGCGGTGGCTGGAGTCGTGGCCACTCCGGCACCACCGGCGGAAGCGCAATCGGTGCCCACGATCGTCGCGATCCGGGCCGCGCACCACCCCGGATACGACCGGATCGTCTTCGAGTTCGACCGCGAGAAGGCGCCTCGTGCGACCGTGTCCTACGTCTCCAAGCTGATCGGGGACTTCTCCGGTGAGGTGGTCCCGGTACCCGGCCGGGCCGTGATCCGGGTGATCCTCCGGGACGCCCAGGCGCACACCGACTTCGGCGACCCAACCGTCGACACGAACCAGGCCTTCGCGCTGCCGAACATCATGGCGCTGCGCAACGCCGGTGACTTCGAGGCCGTCGTCACCCTGGGTATCGGGGTGGCGATGAAGCGTTCGTTCCACGTCCACCGCCTGACCAAGCCTGGCCGGATCGCCATCGACGTGCGCACCAACTTCTCCCGCACGACGCGCAAGGTCTACTTCCAGGACCTGGCGAACTTCCAAGTCGGCAAGGAGCCATATGTGCGCGCCGTCCTGCGGCCCGTGCCGGACGCATACCCGGCCAAGGGACTGCTGGACCGCATCTTCGCCGGCCCGACCAACAAGGAGTGGTCGCAGGGGCTGCGGCTGGTCACGTCCCAGGCAACCGGGCACAAGAAGGTGAGCGTGCGGTCCAAGGTCGCCCGGCTGAGCCTTGCTGGAGGCTGCGACAGCGGCGGGTCCACGTTCACGATCGCCAACGAGATCATGCCCACGCTGCGCCGGCTGAAGAACGTCAGCTGGGTGAAGATCTACGACACGAAGGGGCGCACCGAGACACCCAGGGGTCGCAGCGACTCGATCCCGGAGTGCCTGGAACCCTAGCTGTCAGCGGAGTCGGGCGCGGCCTCGCGGGGCCGCGCCCGATCTGCGTTCCGCCTGCGTTCCGCCTGCGTTCGCCGCCGGAGCCGCTCGCCCCGCACGAGGAGCGGATGCGGACGCGCTCGGAGATGGGGGCTCACCACTGGCATCCAGCAGCTCAGCTGCGCACTTCGTACCGCAGCCGCACGCGACCGTCTGCGAACGCCTCCGCCGACTTCAGCGCCAGGGGGGTCGGCCACTCGTCGGCTCCGAGCGGCGGGGCGTCGAAGAGCGCCGGCGTGCCCCTCCCCCCGATCGCCACTGGGAGGACGTCCAGGTCGATCTCGTCGACCAGCCCGGCGCGCAGCATCGCGCCGCCGAGGCGGCCACCGCCGGTGCAGACCACGGTGCGAACACCCAGGCGCGAGCCGAGCAGCTCCATCGCGGCGGGCAGGTCGACGTGGCTCTGCCCGACCACTACGTACGGGATCCCGCGCTCGCGGAGTCCCACCAGGTGCTCGACGGGGGCGGCTCGGCTGGTGAGGACGAGTGCGTGCCAGCCAGCCCAGGCCGGGTCGGGCCATTCGGTGAACTGCAGGTCCACCCGACCGCGTCCGTCGACCACGGCGAACCAGCGACGGCCGGGAACATCCACGACGCCCGGCGGGAGGTGATGGAGCGAGTCCGGCTCCGGCTCCGTCGGGATGCGGGCGTGGGCACCTGCGGGCGTGCCCCCATCAGTGCCTTCAGGCGGGCCCACGTCAGAGCCGGCAGAGGTGCCCCCATCGGAGAGGAAGGACCCGGAGCCCTCGAGCAGCACTTGCGGGTCGTGGACCCGCCGCACCCAGTCGTACGGGTCGCCCAGACCTGCGGTGGCCGCATCCCAGCGGGGGTCGCCGGCCAAGAGGCTCACGCCCGGGGCGATCGTGAGCCGGCCGTCCACCGAGGCCATGTTGTACGTGATGCACCGCGGTCGGTCCATGCCACACCCTCAGGCTTGCTTGCCGAGCCGGTCGGCGCCCCAGCTGTGGTGCGCGATGAGCACCGAGCACGGGGCATGGCGGGCCAGCGCGCTGGCCACCGATCCGACCCGATGGGCGTCCCACCCACCGACGCCTCGGGAGCCCAGCGTCATGAGGTCCACGTCGTGCTCCCGAGCCAGGTCCAGGATGATGTCGCGCACGCTGAGGTACGACTTCGGATCGTTCGGGCCGTATGCGATCCCCTCGACGCGGGCGCCGGCGGCCCGGAAGTCCGCCGCGGTGCGCTCGACCGACTCCTGCGGATGGAACCCGGTCTCCTGGACGCCCAGCACGATGACTTCCAGCCCCCGTATCCAGGGCAGGGCGAGCGCCGCCTCGACGGCCGTCCGGGAGTCGCGCGAGCCGTCCACGCTGGCCAGCAGACGCTGGGTCGGGCGGCCGTGCCGCGCGATGACGAGCGGCACTGGCGGGCTGGCCAGCAACCACTCTGCCGTGCTTCCGATGTGCATCGCCTTGAGCAGGCCCTGACCGCGGGCGCCCACGACGAGGATCCCCGGGCCCTCCACGCCGCTGAGCACCAAACGAGGGTCGCCGTCGATCACGACATGCTCCGGCTCGGGACCGGGATGGCCAGGCGGAAGGGTCCGACGATGCAGCGTGTCCCAGGGACGGGCCACGGGTTCCGGGGTGATCCCCGGCGCGCCCGCAAGCTCCCGGTTGGCATGGAGGACGCGGATCGCCCAGTCGTCCCAGTCGTGGTTGCAGATCCACATCCAGGCCAGATCCGATCCCGGGGACTGATCGTCGGCGAGGGTCACGGTGGGGGTCGCTGCCATGCTCCTACCCAACACCCCCTGCGGATCGTCGCGCCAGTCACCTGGGCCGGCGCTGGGCGAGGCTTGCGC
>JBAVLA010000132.1:0-2865 GCA_049688595.1 Candidatus Nanopelagicales bacterium
TTCCCGGGCCGCCGGCGTGGGCCGCCCGCCTCGCGGAGCTGGCCACCCGAGCCCAGGGCACCGCCCAGCCCCTGGACGTGGGCCGCACCCAGCGCACCGCCACCCCCGCCCAGCGCCGCGCGCTGGCCGTCCGGGATGGTGGATGCGTCATCCCCGGCCGCCAGGCCCCGGCCGAGAACTGTCAGCCCCACCACCTAATCCCGTGGAGCCAGGGCGGCCGGACGGACCTGTCCAACCTAGTGAGCTTGTGCTGGGGCCATCATCGGCAGACCGAACTGGGCTACTGGACCATCACCCACGGACGACCCGACGAACCAGACCCCAAGCACATCCCCGCCAACAACGACGCCCCATTCACCATCACCATCCAACCCCGCCACAACTGGAGAACCTGACCCACATGGGGAGGCGTCTGATTTGGGTGCGGCGTTGAGACAGGTTGGCAGCATCCCGTAGCGGCATGTCCACGATGACGCCGTCGAGCATCTCGCGCATCGCGACCGGCCCGTGACCCGCCCAATTGGCCTACGGACGCTCTAGACCGTGATCTCATGAAGGCAGAGGATGTTGCCATCTGGGTCGGTGAACCAAGCGGCCTTCTCCGAGCCCAGCTCCAGACCGAGTTGGTCCTGGTAGAACGATGCCGCCCTGGTGGTATGAGCACAGGACAGGCGGGGAGGAGGTCGGCGCCACTGCCCCCCGCGTCAGCCGGTGGTCGCAAACGCCGCATCGGAGGAGAAGACCAGGCCCAGCGCGATCTCCCCCTTCTGCAGCGCAGACTTCGTCAGCGGTCCGCCGGCGTCCAGCGAGGTGAACTCGGTCACCTCCAACCCGTAGGTGCCCACGAGGCCGGGTTGGCAGAACGGACGCTCCGGGCACTCGGGGGGTCCGCCGAGGATGATTCCGCCGCAGGTCGCGGCCAGTTCGGACAACGTGGCGACGCCGTGCTCCTCGGCGAAGGCCGTGGTCACTGCGAAGGCGTTCTGGTCGGCCGCGGCGGCGGGCGCCCCGAAGACGAGCCCGGCATCCTTGCCCAGGTCCGTCAGGGCCTTCGTCGTGGCGGCGAGGTCTCCGCTGGCGAGGGGAGCGGCATCGGCCCCGTTGGCCTTCTTGTTCAGGAACTCGGTGAGGGTGCCCACGTACTCGGGAACGACGGTGAGCTCGCCCTTCTGCAGCGCGGGCAAGTAGGTCTCCCGATTGCCGATCGTGCGCACGGTGGCGTCGTAGCCGGCCGTCCGCAGTGCCTCGGCGTAGATCTCGGCCAGGGTCGCCGACTCCGAGAAGTTGGCCGCCCCGATGACGACCTTGCCCGAGCCGGACGAGGCATCGATCTTGAGGTCCGCGGACTCGACGAACGCCTTGGCTGCCTGGCTGGACGTCTGGCGGTCCACATCGACCTCCTTGTTCAGGCCGACAAGGGTTGGCGTGTCCAGGACCGCCGAGGCGGCGTCGAGCGCGGCAATCATCGCGGGCTGGGCCGCGGCGGCGTTGATCGCGGGGATGATGTTGTCCACGGTCTGCAGCTTCTTGTCGTCGTCGAGCACGACGAGCCTGTCTCCGGCGAGCGGGGCGCACGCCGCCAGACTCGCAGTCACCGTCTGGCTCGGGGTGGCGCCCGTGCCACCCGAGGAGCCCGCTTCCCCGCACGCGGCGAGGGTGAGCATGAGGAGGGCGCCGACGCTGACCAGCTTCTTGGAGGGGACCATGGCCCGAACCTACCCGGTCGGAACGGGCCTTGCGGCCACACAGGGCGGCAGTCAGGCCGCGTCCGGCTCCCCGTGGATCCGGCGCAGCACGCGATGGATCACCTCCGGGGTCACCTCGCCCACGACATGACCGTCGCCGTCCAAGGCTGGCACGCGGCCCGAGGAGCTCTCGGCCACGGCGGCGAAGGCCTCGCCGAGAGTGGCACCGACCGCAACGGTGAGCTCGCCGAGCCCGCCTGCCTGTGTCGGCGCCGGGCCGGTCAGGGGGGCCAGGTCGGCGACCTCGACGGCGGCCAGGCCGAGCAGCCGCACCGCGCTGCCCTTGCCGATGAACGACCGCACGGCATCGGTGGCGGGCTGGGTGAGCAGCGACACGGGATCGGCGACCTGCTCAAGGCGCCCGCCCTGGCTGAAGACCGCCACCCGGTCGCCGAGGAGCACCGCCTCGTCGATGTCGTGTGTGACGAACATGACTGTGGGCTGCAGGCGCTGGTGCAGGCGGCGGAACTCGTCCTGCAGGTGCCGCCGGCCGACCGGGTCGACTGCCCCGAAGGGCTCGTCCATGAGCAGGACCCGCGGCTCGGCGGCCAGGGCGCGGGCCACGCCGACTCGCTGGCGCTGACCCCCGGAGAGCTGGTGCGGGTACCGTCGGCCGTGCACTTCCGGGTCCAGCCCGACCAGCTCGAGCAGTTCGTCGACGCGGGCGGCGATCCGCGCCGCAGGCCAGCCGAGCAGCCGCGGCACGGTCGCGACGTTGCGGGCGACCGTGCGATGCGGGAACAGCCCCACGTGCTGGATCACGTAGCCGATGTCGCGGCGCAGGCGCCCGGGGTCCAGGCCGGCGATGTCGACCCCGTCGAGCAGGATCCGACCGGTGCTCGGCTCGACGAGGCGGTTCACCATCCGCATCGTCGTGGACTTGCCGCACCCCGACGGCCCGACGAGCACCATCAGCTCATGGGAGCGCACCTCCAGGTCGAGGTCGGTGACTGCCCGGGTGCCGTCCGGGTACGTCTTGCTGACGCCCTCGAACACGATCTGCCCGCCGGGTGGAGCTGCTGGGGACGGCCCATGAGCGTCGGACACGCCGCCACCCTAGCCCGCCGCGCCGGACGACGGGCTCCGGCCGCGGGGCTCCGATAGCCTCACGGCCGTGATC
>JBAVLA010000133.1:0-12839 GCA_049688595.1 Candidatus Nanopelagicales bacterium
GCCCATCTGGGCCATGGCGGCGGCCATGTCCATGACGCCCCAGTGGGCGACGCACTTGTCGTCACGGAACTGGATGATGTCGATGACGTTCCACTCGACCCGGTTCCCGCTCGCAGGCACCCCCATGCACACCGGCCCCCGGCTCCACAGACCCAGACCAGCACGGCGACCTGTTCGACGAGTCACACTACCGGCGCAAGTTGGTACGGGCGTGCCACCCTAGTGGTACGCCCGTACCAACTTGGAAGGAGCCCCGCCATGGCCTGGGCACTCGTCATCCTCGCCGGCCTCTTCGAGACCGGCTTCGCGCTGTCGCTGAAGGCAAGCGAAGGCTTCTCGCGCCTGGTCCCCTGCGTGCTGTTCGTCGTCTTCGCCGCCACCAGCTTCACCCTGCTGGCAATCGGCCTGCGGACCCTGCCCGTCGGGTCCGCCTACGCCGTGTGGACCGGTATCGGAGCCGTGGGAACTGCCGTCGCCGGGATGATCTTCCTCGGCGAGTCCACCGAGGTCCTCAAGCTCATCTCGATCGTGCTCGTCGTGGCCGGCGTCGTGGGCCTGCAGCTGACCAGCACTGCGCACTGACATGCCAGCGACCACCACCACCCGCTACGCGCGAGGTGAGCAGCGGCGACGCGCCCTTGTCGAGGCCGCAGCTGACCTGCTCCTCGAGCAGGGGCTTGCTGCACTCAGCCACCGCGCAGTCGCAGCCCGCGCCGGACTGCCACTGGCGTCCACGACCTACTACTTCGCCTCCACCGACGACATCCGCGACGAGGCTTGGCAGCACATCGCCCAAGGATGGGCCGCACGTGCAGGCGAGGTGGTCGACGCTCTGCCGGACCAGCTCGACGTTGACCAGGCTGCACAAGCCATCGCCCGGATCATCGGAGCCGACGAAGCGAGCGCCCAGATGCTGCTGATGTACGAGCGCTACTTGGACGCCGGCAGGCACCAACGACTCCGCCCGGTCGTCGTCGCCTGGAACGCTCGCCTGGAGGAACTGGTGTACCGGGTGCTCCTCCATGCCGGTCTCCCAGCCGACGGCGGCCTACCCCGACTCGTCATCGCCGTCGCCGACGGCGTCGCGGTCACCGCTCTCGCGGAGGGCACTTCGGTCCACGATGCGGTGAGCGCAACGGTGATTCAGACGCTCCTGCTGCTACAGACAGCGCTCGGGAACCGGTCGCATTCCTCCTGATCGGGCGCCCGGGGCAGGTCGTCCGCACATGGCTCCACGTCGTCGTCGGGCGACGTTCCTCGCCGTGCAAGTCCTGCCTGCGGTCCTCCAGTTCGATGTGACGTATGTCCGCGAGGGGTTCAGCGAACCTCGCAGCCAAGTTGTTGGGAATCGACCGGCGGCGCACCCCTGAGGGCTGACCTTGCGCCCAAGTCGTGGCCCATCGGGCCAGCGCGTGGCTGCATGGGCCACAACAGACTGGACCCGACTCCTCGACGGGAGCCGGGTCCTGGGACGGCAGTCCGATGGCAGTACGGGGGTGTGCGTCAGCCGCGCGAGACCTTGCCAGCCTTGAGGCACGAGGTGCACACGTGGACCCGCTTCGGGGTGCCGGCCACCACCGCGCGCACCGACTGGATGTTCGGGTTCCAGCGGCGCTTGGTCCGCCGGTGGGAGTGCGAGATGCTGTGGCCGAACCCGGGGCCCTTGCCGCAGATCTCGCAGTTGGCAGCCATGTGGTTCTCCATCCTCGGGCAGGTGGGCAGGCCGGAACAGCGGCCGATCGATGACCGGGCAAGGGTATCCGACTGGGAGTGCGGCGCCCAAATCACCCGCCGGGCGACCTGCGCCGCTGGTGCCGGCCCGGGGGGGCACCGGGCATTAGCCTTGGCGGCAGTCACCGCAAGTCGGAGGTGGATCCGTGCGCACCCTGCTCGACGCCGAGGCGCTTGAACAGTGGGCGGCGCTCGCCCTCGACGGGTTGCGCAGGCACCGCCGTGCGATCGACGCGCTGAACGTCTTCCCGGTGCCGGACGGCGACACGGGCACGAACATGTACCTCACCCTGGAGGCCGGGGTCGAGGCCATGACCGGCCATGGGCAGGACGCGGCCGGGGCGGGCAGCTCCCAGCTTGCGACGCTGGCGCGCGGCACCCTGCTGGGGGCGCGGGGCAACTCCGGTGTCATCCTCTCGGAGCTGATCCGTGGCGTCGCGGCCCAGCGAGTCGCAGACCTCCAGCGCCCCCTCGACGGCCAGTGGCTGGCCGATGCTCTCGGCAGGGCCGCCGGCCGGGCCTACGCTGCCGTCTCCAACCCGAAGGAGGGGACCGTCCTGACGGTCGCGCGCGCCGCGGCTGAGGCTGCGGCGGCTGCTGCGGCGCAGAACGAGGGCAGCCTCCTGGCTGCAGCGCAGGCCGCCGCGCTGTCCGCCCGGGATGCGCTGGCCGAGACCACCGGCCAGCTGGAGGCGCTGCGCCGGGCCGGCGTCGTCGATGCTGGGGGCCGCGGATTCGTGGTGCTCAGTGACGCCCTCCTCGAGGTCGTCAGCGGGGTGCACCGGGACCTGCCCGAGTTCAAGCGGCTGGCGCCCGAGCCGGACTCGCTGGCGGCCCCGGAGGATCGGGTCCACGGCTACGGGGGGCCCTCGTACGAGGTGATGTTCCTTCTTGACGTGCCCGACGACCGGATGCCGGCTCTCAAGGGCCAGCTCGCGGCCCTCGGGGACTCGCTGGTCGTGGTCGGCGGGGACAACCTCTGGAACGTCCACGTCCACGTCGATGACGCGGGTGCGGCGATCGAGGCGGCGCTGGCGATGGGGATGCCGCATCGCATCCGCGTCACCTATCTCGCCGAGGTGGTCGACGCCGGCGTGCAGCCGACGGGCCGGGCGCTGGTCGTGGTCGCGCACGGTCAGGGGGTGGCCGACCTCCTCGAGGCCAGTGGGGTGACCGTGGTCCGATCGCCCCAGCTGGGTCGCCCCTCGACGTCCGAGATGCTCGACGGGATCCGCTCGACCGGGGTCAGGGAGGTCGTCCTGCTGCCCGGCGACAAGGACTCCCGTCCCGTCGCCGAGGCTGCAGCCGTGGCTGCGCGCGACTCCGGGCACCGAGTCGCGGTGATCCCGACCCGTTCGATTGTCCAGTCCCTTGCGGCGGTTGCCGTGCACAGCCCGACTGAGGCGTTCGACGACGACGTCGTGTCGATGACTCGGGCTGCCATGGCCACCCAGTACGCGGGGCTCACGACAGCCATCAGGGATGCGGTGACCTCCGCCGGAGCGTGCCGCCTCGGCGACGAGCTCGGCGTGGTCGGCGGGGAGGTCGTGGAGATCGGCACCGACGTGGTCGAAGTCGGTCGCGCCGTGATTGGTCGCATGCTCGCCCGCGGCGAAGCCGAGCTGGTGACGATCGTGCTGGGGCAGGACGCGCCCGAGGGCTTCGTCGAGGAGATCCAGAGCTGGCTCACCCGGGACCATCCCGGGGTGGAGGCGGTCGGGTACGAGGGCGGGCAGCCGCGCTGGCACGCGATCATCGGCGTGGAGTAGCCGTGGGGGCGCTGGGCAGCGTGATCGGGGGGAAGTCGGCCAAGGCGCTGGGTGCCCTGGGCATCACGACCGTCGAGGAGCTGCTCACCCACTACCCGCGCCGCTACGTGGAGCGCGGCGAGCTCACCGACCTCGGCGCGCTCCGGGTCGGCGAGCAGGTGACCGTGATGGCGCGCGTCGACTCGGCTCGGGCCCGCCCCTTGCCGAGCAGGCCGGGGCAGCGGGGGCGACGAAGCATCCTCGAGGTCGTCGTGACTGACGGAACCGGACGGCTCACGCTCACGTTCTTCAACCAGGACTGGCTGGAGCGCCGGTTCCGGCCCGGCCAGCTGGGGCTGTTCGCCGGGACCGTGGGGGAGTTCAACCGGACGCGCCAGCTCCTGCACCCCGACTTCGAGCTGATCGACTCCGAGCACGCGGATCAGGCTGCCGCCGACTACGCCGGCCGGTTGATCCCGGTCTACCCGGCCACGGAGAAGGTCCCGAGCTGGACGATCGCCAAGATCGTGCAGACCGCGCTCCCGCTGGCCGACACCTGTCCGGATCCCCTGGACGCCGGCCTGCGCGAGCGGGCCGGCGTGATCGACCGGGCGACCGCGCTGCGGTGGATCCATCGCCCCGAGGACCGCGGCCAGGTCCGGCGCGCAGTCGACCGATTGCGCTGGGACGAGGCGTTCGGCGTCCAGGTGGTGCTGGCCCAGCGCCGGGCGGCGGTGACGGCCTCCCCGGCGGTCCCCAGGCCGGGTCGGCGCGGCGGCCTGCGGGACGCGTTCGATGCGATGCTGCCGTTCCGGCTGACCGAGGGCCAGCGTGCGGTCGGCCAGGTCCTCGAGTCCGAGCTGGCCGGTGGGCATCCCATGCATCGGCTGCTGCAGGGGGAGGTCGGCTCCGGCAAGACCGTGGTCGCCCTGCGAGCGATGCTGCAGGTGGTCGACTCCGGCGGGCAGGCCGCCCTGCTGGCCCCCACCGAGGTCCTCGCCGCGCAGCATGCCCGCACCATCGGTGCGCAGCTCGGGCCGCTGGCTCAGGGCGGGATGCTCGGCGGGCGTCCCGATGCCACGCGGGTCGTGCTGGTGACCGGGTCGCTGGGCGCCTCCGCCCGGCGAGCGGCCCTCCTCGAGATCGCCAGCGGCGCGGCCGGGATCGTGGTCGGCACGCATGCGCTGCTCGAGGAGCGGGTCCAGTTCGCCGACCTGGGGATGGTCGTGGTCGACGAGCAGCACCGGTTCGGCGTTGAGCAGCGGGCGGCGCTGGTCGCCAAGACCGGGGAGTCCGCGCGGCCCCACGCTCTGGTGATGACCGCGACGCCCATCCCGCGAACTGTTGCGATGACCGTCTTCGGCGACCTGGAGGTCTCCACCCTGCGCGAGCTGCCGGCGGGGCGCCGCCCGCTGGTCACCCACGTGGTGCCCCACCTGGAGCGCCCCGGGTTCCTGGCGCGGACCTGGCAGCGAGCTCGGGAGGAGGTCGCCGCCGGGCGGCAGGTGTATGTCGTGTGCCCGCGGATCGACGCAGGCACAGCTGAGGCCGACGGGCAGCCGCTGCTGGCTGACGCCACTGAGGCCGGCGAACCCGGGCGGCTGCGGGCCGGCACGGGCGGTCCGGCTGGGCGTGGCGACGGTGCGTCCTTTGGGGCCGGCGCGGCGGTCGAGGCCGTCCTGCCCGAGCTGGCGGCCGGACCGCTGGCCGGGCTGCGGTTGGGCGCGCTGACCGGCCGGCTCACGGCTGCGGAGAAGGACGACGTCATGGCCCGATTCGCTGACCCCGCCCGGCCCGACGGGATCGACGTGCTGGTCGCCACGACGGTCATCGAGGTGGGCGTGGACATCCCCAACGCCACGTTGATGATCGTGCTGGACGCCGACCGGTTCGGAGTGTCTCAGCTGCACCAGTTGCGGGGCCGGGTCGGTCGGGGCGCCCACGCCGGGCTCTGCCTGCTGGTCACCGAGGCGCCGCAGGGCAGCCCGGCCCGCGACCGGCTGGCCGCCGTGGCCGCGACGACCGACGGGTTCGAGCTGTCCCGCTACGACCTGGCAGCGCGCCGGGAGGGCGACGTGCTGGGCGCGGCCCAGTCTGGGACGCGCAGGTCCCTACGCCTGCTGTCGGTGCTGGAGCACGAGGACGTGATCGCCCGGGCGCGGGCCGAGGCAACCGCCCTCGTCGCTGAGGATTGGGACCTGGCCGCCCATCCCGTCCTGGCTGACTCGCTGGCCCGCGATTTCGATCCCGAGCATGCCGAGTACTTGGAGAAGGCGTGAGCCGGATCATCTCGGGCACGGCTCGCGGGCGGCACATCAAGGTCCCACCCGGTGGAACCCGACCGACGACGGACCGCGTGCGGGAGTCGCTGTTCGCAGCACTGGACCACCTGATCGGCGGGTTCGCGGGCAAGCACGTCCTGGACCTCTACGCGGGGTCGGGTGCGCTGGGGCTGGAGGCCGCCAGCCGGGGAGCCGAGGTCGCCGTGCTGGTGGAGCGCGACCGCAGGACGGCTGCCGTCGCGCGGGAGAACGCGGGGGTGGTGGGCGCAGCCGGCGTCCGGGTCGTTCCCGCTGCGGTCTCGGCGTTCCTCGCCGGTGCGCCCGCGTCGTTCGATGTCGTCCTTGCCGATCCGCCCTACGACTTGCCGGCAGCCCACCTCGAGGCCGTGCTGGAGCGCATCTGCGCGGGTTGGCTCGCCGATGGCGCGATCGTCGTGGTCGAGCGGGCCACCCAGGGCGGTGGGTTCCGCTGGCCGACGCGCATCGTGCCGCTGCAGCACAGGACGTACGGGGGGACGACACTTTGGTACGGTCGGCGGGCGCTTGACGGCCAGGACGGGCGTCGGCGCGCGCCTGACTCACCCGACCGACGTCAGCGCGCCCCCGGTGGAGAGGAGCGATGATGCGACGAGCGGTCTGCCCGGGATCCTTCGACCCGGTCACGAATGGCCATATCGACGTCTTCCTCCGCGCCGCCGCGATCTTCGACGAGGTCACCGTGGCGGTGCTGGTCAACAAGCGGAAGGCCTCCCTGTTCACGGTGGACGAGCGGATCGGGCTGCTTCAGCGGGAGCTGGCAGACGTGCCCAACGTGCGGATCGACAGCTTCCACGGCCTGCTGGTCGACTACTGCCGTGAGCATCAGATCACTGCGATCGTCAAGGGGCTGCGGGCGATCACGGACTTCGACTACGAGCTGCAGATGGCCCAGATGAACTACGGCCTGGCAAGCGTCGAGACGCTCTTCGTGACCACGAACCCGCTGTACTCGTACTTGTCCTCCTCGTTGGTCAAGGAGGTGGCGACGTATGGTGGGGATGTCAGCGGGCTGATCCCGGGGAAGGTCCATGCGGCGCTCCTGGCGAAGCTGTCGGAAGACCAAGGGCAGGGAGGGCCGAAGTGAGCCAGGACATGGGGACCGCCACCGATCCCCGGACGGCCGATGTCTACACCGTTCTCGATGAGCTCTCCGACATCATGGAGGTCGCGCGCGCGATGCCGATGTCGGACAAGTGCGTCGTGAACCGCAACGAGGTTCTCGACCTCCTCGATGCCCTGCGCCAGATGATGCCGACGGCCGTGCAGGAGGCTGAGGAGCTCCTGGCCGACCGGGTCGGGGTCGTCGAGGACGGGTACCGGGAAGCCGAGCGGGCCATCACGGAGGCGCAGGCGCAGGCCGCCCAGCTGGTTGCCGCCCATCATGTGACCCAGGCGGCGGTGGCCGAGGCCGAGGCGATCCGGGCAGAGGTGCAGGCCGAGGTCGAGAGCCTGCGCGCGCACTCCCAGGCGGAGGCGGAAGGCTTGGTTGCGCAGGCCCGGGCCGAGGCCGACCAACTGCGCCGCGAGGTCGACCAGTACGTGGAGGGCAAGTTCGCCTCGTTCGAGGCCACCCTCAGCAAGACGCTGGCTGCCGTCCAGCGCGGCCGGGACCGCATCCGGGAGCGCTACGGCACCTCGTCCGGGGCCGACGGCTACGAGGGGTGACAGCGGCGGCCGACGCGCCCTTGGGCTCCGACGGCCGGGCTCGGCCTATGCCGGCAGTGTGAGCGTGGGCGGCGGTCGGCGGACTCGCATTTCGCCGCCATGGCGGCCCTGCGATACCCTAGCCCGCGGTGGCCCTCACGGCGAGGGCCATATGTGTGATGCCATCGGGAAGGCCCATGTCAACCCTCGACCCGCGCAAAGGCCTGGTGCTCGACATCCGGGCGCTCGGTCGACGGGCGGGCTCGATGCTCCCGGTGGAGCGGAACGTGCCCGCTCCGGCGGACCTCGGTGCGGGCTTGGCCGTGGTGGAACCCGGATCGCAGATGGGGCTGTCCATCCGGCTCGAGTCGGTCGTGGAGGGTGTCCTGGTGTCGGGGACGGTCTCGGTCACCGTACACGCGGAGTGCGCCCGATGTCTGGAGCCGGTCGAGTGGGACCAGACCGTGGCGTTCTCCGAGCTGTTCGTCTACGAGCCCCGGCCGGGGGAGGAGGAGTTCCCCGTCCTCGAGGGGGACCTGCTCGACCTGGAGCCGGTGGTGCGCGACGCAGTCGTGCTGGCCCTGCCGCTGGCTCCGCTGTGCTCCGCGGACTGCCCGGGGCTGTGCGTCCAGTGCGGCGCGCGGCTGGCTGGCGATCCAGGGCATGTGCACGATGTGATGGACCCCCGGTGGGCAGGCCTCGCCGGATACGGAAACGACTGAGAAGGAAGACTGACGTGGCTGTTCCCAAGCGGAAGATGTCCCGCTCCAACACCCGTGCCCGCCGCTCGCAGTGGAAGGCCGCGCCGATCACCCTCGTGACCTGCGACCGGTGCAAGTCGGCGAAGCTGCCGCACACCGCCTGCCCGACTTGCGGCACGTACGCCAAGCGGCAAGTCCTGGACGTCTGATCGTCGCTGGCGTGTCCGCTCGTCACGACCTCGACGTCCTCGCACAGCACCTCGCGGTCGGAACTGGCCACGATGCCCTCCGGCATGCCCTGACCCACCGCTCGTACGCCTACGAGAACCCCGGCTTCCCACACAACGAACGTCTGGAGTTCCTCGGTGACGCCGTTCTTGGGCTGGTCGTGACCGACACGCTCTTCCATGCCCATCCCGAGCTGCCCGAGAGCCAGTTGGCCAGGTTCCGTTCCGCGGTCGTGAACGCCCGCACGCTGGCGGCCGTCGCGCGCGGGCTCGGCGTGGGCCAGTTCCTCCTGCTCGGTCGCGGGGAGGAGGCCACGGGCGGCCGCAGCAAGAACTCGATCCTGGCCGACACCCTCGAGGCGCTGATCGGGGCGGTGTACGTCGCAGACGGGCTGGCCGAGGCCACTGCCCTCGTGCACCGGCTGCTCGACGATCGGATGGAGCACGCCGCAGCGCTGGGCGCAGGCCTGGACTGGAAGACCTCCCTGCAGGAGATGGGCGCCCGCACGGGAGCCGGGGTCCCTGCCTACGACGTCACCTCGACCGGGCCCGACCATGCGAAGGCCTTCCACGCCCAGGTGCGGGTCGGCGAGTTCGCAGTCGGGGAGGGCCGGGGAAGCTCGAAGAAGGAGGCCGAGCAGGCGGCCGCCAGTGCGGCGTACTCGATGCTGCAGGCGGCCTTCCCGGCTGACGCCCAATCCTGACCGGCGTGGCGCATGCCTGAGATGCCCGAGGTCGAGGTGGTCCGCCGAGGCTTGGCGGCGCACCTGGTCGGGCAGCGGATCGAGGCGGTCGACTGTCGGCATCCGCGTGCAGTGCGGCGCCAGCCGGGCGGCGCAGCGGAGCTCGCGGCACGGCTCACGGGCCGCACCATCTCCGGGACCGGCCGGCGGGGCAAGTTCCTGTGGCTGCAGACCGACGACCCCGACCTGGCCCTGGCGGCACACCTGGGCATGAGTGGGCAGTTCCGCATCGACGGGCCGGACCCGACCGGCCCCGCCGAGCTGCACCGTCCCGCGCCGGAGCGGCCCGCCCGCGATCGGGTGACGGGGCCCGGCGCGCCTGGGCCGCACCTGCACGCGCGAGTCCGCTTCGACCTCACCGCTGGCACCCTCTGGTTCGTCGACCAGCGCACGTTCGGGTGGGTGGCCGCCGCCGGGGTCGTCATCGATGGGCACGGCCGGCCAGTGCCCGAGATGGTCGCGCCGATCGCGCTGGACCCGGCCGACCCCGACTTCGACGAAGTGGCAGTGGCCCGCGCGATGCGCCGGCGAAGGGTGGAGGTCAAGCGCCTGCTGCTGGACCAGTCAGTAGTGTCCGGCATCGGGAACATCTACGCCGACGAGGCCCTGTGGCGCGTCGGCGTGCATCCGCGTCGCCGCGCCGACCGGCTGGCGCTGGGCACCCTCTCGGGTCTGCTGTTGGCGGCCCGCGCCGTCATGGCCGAGTCGCTGGCCTCGGGCGGCACCTCCTTCGACTCCCTCTACGTCAACGTCAACGGGGAGAGCGGGTACTTCGGCCGCGGCCTTGCCGTCTACGGCCGCGGCGGGCAGGACTGCCCACGGTGCGGCACGCCGATCGTCCGCGAGTCGTTCATGAACCGCTCGAGCCATTGCTGCCCTGCCTGCCAGCGCCCGCCGCGCTCGCGACGCCCGGGGCTTTCCGGTGCAGACTAGGGGTCGTGAACAGGGACTCCGCGGATCACGTCCGGCTGACGGCGACTGTCGACGGGTACGTGCAGGGCGTCGGGTTCCGCTGGTCGACCATGGCGTTGGCCAACACGATGAAGCTCGTCGGAGTCGCCGAGAACCTCTACGACGGCAACGTCCGGGTCGTCGTGGAGGGCTCACGAACGGACTGCCAGAAGGTGCTCGACTGGCTCCAGGGCCACGGCTCGCGAGTCGTCCGGCGCCCCGGGCGGGTCGAGACCGTCCGGGCTGAGTGGGGGCCAGCACAAGGCGGGTTCCGCTCGTTCTCGGTGCGGTGAGCAATCGACGCGGTGGGCGCCCCGGGCATATCGAGTCGACATATCGGCTCGCTTTGACCAGCTCGGCGTACGGGTGCGACCCTTGATCGTCGATCAGGGCGCGCACTGGGCGCGCGCACAGGGCAGGAGTTCCGATGGGCAAGGCGTTGTACGGCTTCCAGGGCGGCCCCGATCCCCGGCTGCTGGCTGAGTTGGCGATGCTGCGCGCCCGGGTGCGCACGCTGGAGGCACAGGTGGCCCTGCTGCGGGCCGCGGGGCAGGAGCCACCGGCCGCCGGCGAGCTGGGCCTGGAGCTGCTGACGTCCTCCGATCCCGCGCTGGTCTGACCCGAAGGCTGCGCCCCGCAGGTCGCTCGAGCCGTCCAACCGCGGAATGCCGGTTCGGCGGATCTGCATCGCATAGGTTGCCCCTGTGCACCTGAAGAGCCTGACGGTCAAGGGCTTCAAGTCCTTCGCGTCGTCGACGACCCTGGCCTTCGAGCCCGGCGTGACGTGCGTGGTCGGGCCGAACGGGTCGGGCAAGTCCAACGTCGTCGATGCGCTGGCCTGGGTGATGGGCGAGCAGGGTGCCAAGACCCTGCGCGGCGGCAAGATGGAGGACGTCATCTTCGCGGGCACCTCAGGGCGCCCGCCGCTGGGCCGGGCCGAGGTCTCGCTGACCATCGACAACTCCGACGGTGCGCTGCCCATCGACTACTCCGAGGTCACGATCTCCCGCATGATGTTCAGGTCCGGCGGCTCGGAGTACTCCATCAATCGGACCGCTTGCCGGCTGCTGGACATCCAGGAGCTGCTCAGTGACTCGGGCATCGGCCGGGAGATGCACGTCATCGTCGGGCAGGGGCAGCTCGACCAGATCCTCCACGCGACACCCGAGGAGCGTCGCGGCTTCGTCGAGGAGGCGGCCGGCGTGCTGAAGCACCGCAAGCGCAAGGAGCGCGCGGTGCGCAAGCTGGAGGCGATGGAGGCCAACCTCAGCCGCGTGCAGGACCTGGCCTCGGAGCTGCGCCGCCAGTTGACCCCACTGGGCAAGCAGGCCGAGGTGGCGCGGCGGGCCAGCGTGATCCAGACCGACCTCCGGGACGCCTCGCTGCGCCTGCTCGCCGACGACCTGGCCACGTTGCGCGACCAGTACGCCCAGGAGATCGCCGACGAGTCGGCGATCCGGGAGCGACGGGCCCTGGTCGAGGCCGAGCTGGCCAACGTCCGCGCGGCCGAGGCCGTCCGGGAGGCAGCGTCATTGGCCGACGCGCCGGCACTGTTGAGGTCCCAGGAGACGTGGTTCGCCCTGTCGTCGCTGCGCGAGCGGATGGGCGGCGTCGTCGGGATGGCGGCCGAGCGCCTGAGCAGCCTGACCCCCGAGCCCGAGGAGGAGCGCCGCGGACGCTCTCCCGAGGACCTGCTGGCCGAGGCCCGCAAGATGCGCGCCCTGGAGTCCGAGCTCAATGCGGGCGTGGAGCTGCACCGGGCCGAGCTGGACCTGGCCGTTGCCGCCCGCGCGGCAGCTGAGGCTTCGGCGGCTGCTGCGGAGCAGGAGCTGCGCGTGGCGGTGCGGGCGGCAGCGGATCGGCGCGAGGGCCGGGTGCGCCTGCAGGGCCAGGTGGATGCCGCCCAATCCCGGGCCGAGGCGCGCGCGTCGGAGATCGATCGGTTGCGGGTCCAGATGGGGGAGGCCCTTTCCCGCGCAGCCCGAGCCGATGCGGAGTTCGGCGCTTTGGAGACATCCATCGCCGGACTCGACTCTGGTGAGGTGGACCTCGACACCGGCTACGAGCAGGCCCGATCGGATCTGGAGGCGCTCGACACCCGCATCGGCGAGTTGGCGGAGCGGGAGACGCAGGTGGAGCGGCGTCGGGCCGGCCTGTCCGCCAGGGTCGACGCGTTGGCCACGATGGTGGACGTGGCCGACGCCAGCGCAGAGCTCGCTGCCGGGGCGGTCCATGGCGTGTCCGGGACGCTGGCTGCGCTGATCAGGGTCGAACCGGGATATGAGGTCGCGGTCGGCGCCGCGCTGGGGGCGGCCGCCGACGCCGCACTGGCCGCGGACGCCGCTGCGGGCCGAACCGCCCTCGAGTGGTTGGCGGGTCGGGACGCAGGCCGGGCGACGTTGCTGGTGCCCGAGCTCGGCACCCGAGACAGGTCCGGCTGGCCCGACCTGCCGGCGGCCGCTCGCTACGCCGCAGACTGCGTGCGGGTCGATGAGGCTGTCCGTCCGGCGCTCGAGGCGGTGCTCGACCGCGTGGCCGTCGTCGACGGGTTGGCCGTGGCGATCGAGCTGGCCCGCATGGAGGCCGGACTCCTGGTGGTGACCCGCGACGGCGACCTCGCCGGCCGCGGGCTGGTTTCCGGCGGATCACGGGCGGCACCGTCCCGGATCGAGGTGACAGCCTCGTTGGAGCAGGCCCGGGCGGAGCTGGACGGGGCGCGCCACGACGCCGAGCGCCTGCGCTTCGAGCTCTCCGGGCTGGCCAAGGAGCGCGC
>JBAVLA010000134.1:0-26078 GCA_049688595.1 Candidatus Nanopelagicales bacterium
CGCTGGGAGTGCGGCCCCGGCAGGTCCGGGTGGTCCGCGGGGCCACGTCGCGGGACAAGCTCGTGGAGGTGGCCGATCCGCCGGCCGACCTGCCCCAGCGCTGGGCCGCGCTGCTCGGCCGGACGCCCTGACGGGCCAGGCTCGTGCTTGGCCGAAGATGCCCGGGCCGCCAGTCGCCACCCCGGTAGACTCCTGCGCAGCCCACGAGCAAGGACGTGAAGATGAGCCCGCAGCCCACCCCCCCGCCAGATGCCGCCCCCCAGGACGGGCCCGAACGGCCGTACGCGGCCGTCCCCGCGAAGGTCGACCTCGCGGCGGTGGACGTCCAGATCCTGAAGTTCTGGCGCGACCATGACGTGTTCCACCGGTCACTGGCGATGCGCGCGGGCGCACCCGAGTGGACCTTCTACGAGGGACCCCCGACTGCCAACGGCCAGCCCGGCACCCACCACGTGGAGGCACGGGTCTTCAAGGACGTGTTCCCAAGGTTCAGGACCATGCGCGGCTACCGGGTCGATCGGAAGGCCGGATGGGACTGCCACGGCCTGCCTGTGGAGCTCACGGTCGAGAAGGAGCTGGGCTTCTCCGGGAAGGGCGACATCGAGGCCTATGGGGTCGCCGAGTTCAACGCAAGGTGCCGCGAGTCGGTGCTGCGCCACGTCGACGAGTTCACCACGCTGACCGAGCGGATGGGCTACTGGGTCGACATGGACGACGCGTACTGGACCATGGACCCCCAGTACGTGCAGAGCGTCTGGTGGTCGCTCAAGAGGGTGTTCGACTCGGGGCTCCTCGTCCAGGACCACCGCGTCTCCCCCTACTGCCCGCGGTGCGGGACGGGGCTGTCCGACCATGAGCTCGCCCAGGGATACGAGGACATCACCGACCCGTCGGTATTCGTCCGCATGCCCGTCACGAGCGGTGCGCTGGCCGAGCGCTTCCCGGGCGTGAGCCTGCTCGTGTGGACCACCACCCCATGGACGCTGGTCTCCAACACCGCTGTCGCGGTCAAGCCGGATGCGGTCTACCAGGTGGTCCGCGTGCCGGGCGAGTTCGGCGACTCCGAGCTCCTGGTCATCGCCGAGGCGCTGCGCGAGGCCACGCTGCCCGAGGGCCACGAGGTGCTCGCATCGCTGCCGGGCCGCGACCTCGAGCACACGGGGTACGACCGCCCCTTCGACCTGATCGACATCCCAAACGCCCACTACGTGATCCTGGCCGACTACGTCACCATCGACGACGGCACCGGGCTGGTCCACCAGGCACCCGCGTTCGGCGCCGAGGACCTCGTCTCCTGCCGGGGCTACGGGCTGCCGGTCGTCAACCCGTTGCGTCCGGACGGCACCTTCGAGGAGTCGATCCCGATGGTGGGCGGGGTGTTCTTCAAGGCAGCCGACCCGACGCTGGTGGCCGATCTGGAGGTCCGCGGGCGGCTGTTCCGACACGCCCCCTTCGACCACTCCTACCCGCACTGCTGGCGGTGCCACACCCCGCTGCTCTACTATGCGCAGCCCTCCTGGTACATCCGCACCACCCAGATCAAGGACGCCCTGATCCGCGAGAACCGCGCCACCACGTGGTACCCGGAGACGATCCAGTGGGGACGCTACGGGGACTGGCTGGAGAACAACGTCGACTGGGCGCTGTCGCGCAACCGGTACTGGGGCACGCCGCTGCCGATCTGGCGCTGCCCCGACGGGCACCTGACCTGCGTGGGCTCGCTGGTCGAGCTCGGCGAACTGGCCGGCCGCGACCTGTCCGAGCTGGACCCGCACCGGCCGTTCGTCGACGAGGTGACCCTCCCCTGCCCGCAGTGCGGGGGAGTCGCAAGTCGCGTTCCCGAGGTCATCGACTGCTGGTACGACAGTGGGGCGATGCCGTTCGCACAGTGGGGCTACCCGCACGCGAACGCCGACATGTTCGAGCGCAAGTACCCGGCCGACTTCATCTGCGAGGCCATCGACCAGACTCGCGGCTGGTTCTACACCCTCATGGCGATCGGCACCCTGGTCTTCGATCGGTCGAGCTACCGCAACGTGCTCTGCTTGGGCCACATCCTCGACGAGGAGGGCCGCAAGATGAGCAAGCACCTGGGCAACGTCCTCGAGCCGATCCCGCTGATGGACGACCACGGCGCGGACGCCGTGCGCTGGTTCATGCTCGCCTCGGGGTCGCCCTGGCAGGCCCGGCGCGTGGGACACGCCGCGATCGCTGACGCGGTCCGGCGCAACCTGCTGACCTACTGGAACACGGTGTCGTTCCAGTCGCTGTACGCACGGACGGCCGGCTTCATCCCGGGCAGCGCGGACGTGCCCGCAGGCGAGCGCACGGTTCTGGACCGGTGGGCGCTGTCCGAGGCCAACCGGCTCGTGGTCGGCGTCACCGAGGCCCTCGACTCCTACGACACGCAACGGGCTGGCCGGCTGCTGGCGGCCTTCATCGACGACCTGTCCAACTGGTATGTCCGCCGGTCGCGGCGCCGGTTCTGGGAGGGTGACCCGGCGGCGCTGGAGACCCTGCACGAGTGCCTGCGCACGCTGACCCTGCTGATGGCCCCGTTCACCCCGTTCGTCACCGAGCGCGTCTGGCAGGACCTGTTCGCCGGCTTCGACGGCGATTCGGTCCACCTGCAGGACTGGCCGGACGCCGCCGAGCACATGATCGACGTCACGCTGGGCGAGCAGGTGTCGCTGATCCGCCGGCTCGTGGAACTGGGCCGCGGAGCCCGAGCGGAGGGCAAGGTGCGCACGCGCCAGCCGCTGAGCCGGGCGCTGGTGTCGGCGCCCGGCTGGGACCGGATGGCCGACGAGCTCAAGGCCCAGCTCGCCGATGAGCTGAACGTGCACTCAGTCGTGAGCCTCGGTGCCGCCAGCGACGCCACGGCCGACGAGCTGGTGCACGTCAGCGTGAAGGCGAACTTCCGCTCGCTGGGCCGCCGCTTCGGCAAGGGAACCCAGAAGGTTGCTGCCGCGATCGCGGCGGCCGACGCGGTCAGGCTGACCGCCGCGCTGCGCCAGGCCGGATCCGCGGAGGTCGTCGTCGACGGGACCGGCATCGAGCTGGCACCCGACGATGTTGTAATCACAGAGACCCCCCGGCAGGGTTGGGCCGTGGCCACGGACGCCGGCGAGACCCTGGCGCTGGACCTGCACCTGACCCCAAGCCTGATCATGCGCGGCCAGGCGCGCGAGGTCGTCCGCCTGATCCAGGACGGCCGCAAGTCGGCTGGCCTGGAGGTCAGCGACCGGATCGCGCTGTGGCTGGAGGCCGCTGGTCCCGAGTTGGCCGAGGCGCTCGACCGGCACTGCGACGACATCGCCGCCGAGGTGCTGGCAATCTCGGTCACCCGCGGTCCGGCGCCCGCGGGCGCGTTCCAGGGGTCGGATGAGGATCTGGGCCTGGCCTTCGCGCTGCGCCGGGTGTGAGGCGGGTGGGCGAGTCTGACGGGATCGTGCCTGTGGATGACCGATCCTCGATGTCCGACCCGGATGGCAGGCTGAGCGCATGCAGAACTCAGACCCACGTGTGGACCGCCACCGGGGCGCGGTCTATCAGGCGGAGGAGTCCGTCGCCGCAGTGATGCGGTCCCAGTTCCGAACGGTCCGGATCGGCCAGCGGGTAGTCCAGTTGCCTGCCGAGATGACCCTCGGGTCCCTCACGGCCGTCCAGACCCTCAGCGACGCCGTCCTGGCTGACCCCAGGACGGTCGCCCGGTACCCCGGCCGGGGATCGGTGACCGTCGAGGCCAAGCGAGGGTTCCGCTCGGCGACCTACTCGGCTGGCCGCATCCGCGTCCCCGCTGTCGATCCGCGGGGGCGGTGGGCGATGGCCCAGGCGGTCGTGCTGCATGAGTGCGCCCATCACCTCGTTGCCGAACCAGGCCACGGCCGAGCCTTCCGCGACGCCCTGCGCCACCTGTACCGGCTGCACCTGGGCGAGGAGGCCGCGGCGCTGCTGGACCACCTGTTCGCCCCGATCGACGCACTGCCAGAGCCGACGATTGCCGACGGCGCGGTTCGCCGGGTCGCCGCCCTCCTTGCCAAGGCCCAGTCGACGACATCGTCTGAGGAGTCCGAGGCATACCTGGCCAAGGCTGCGCTGGTCGCCCAGCGACACAGCATCGACATGGCCGTGGCGGCGCTGGCCGACCGCGAGGCCTGTGAACGTCCCACCCATCGGATGCTGACGATCGGGGAACCGAGGCGGGCGCTCAACAAGCAGCTCGTCACCCTCCTGGTGACGGTGGCACGCGCGTGGTCGGTCCGGGTCGACATCGGGGCGGGATCGACATACGTGATCGTGTTCGGGCTGCCCGCCGACCTCGATCAGGTCGAGTCGGTGTTCGCCACTGCCAGCGCCCTGATGGTCGCGCGGTCTGAGCAGCACGTCCGTGAAGGTGGGTGGCGGGGCTCGACGTACCGCGCCAGCGACGGAACCGGCCAACGGCCAGTGACTGCCACGGTCGCCCGCAATGCGTTCTGCCTTGGGTTCACCCAGCGACTCAGCGAGAGGCTCAGCCAAGCCGCAGCCGAGGCCCGTCGCGATGCGGCCGCCGGTCCGAACCGGGCAGGATCCAGCCGGCCGGGCTCGTCCGGTCAGGACCAGGTCGCGCTTGCACTGCGGACCCGGGAGATCGCCGTCACCGACTACCACCGGATGAACTCCCGGGCGCGGGGTCGGTGGCGGGGCAGCGCGTCGGCGGCCCTCAGCGCAGCGGCCAGCAGAAGGGCAGGTGAGCGGGCCGCCGAGGAGTACGGCAGGCGGGGCGTCGACCGCGGGCGCCGCGCGATTGGCAGTGCCTGAAGCTGGTCAACGCCGACCGGGTTGGGGTGTGCAGCGCAAGCGAGCCTGCGGGAGGGCTAGGGCGCTGGGAACCCGCCCGCGCCGAAGGCCCGGAGTTCCTGGAGCTGTCCCTCCAGGAACTCGCCGAGGCGGGCGCGCAGCTCCGACTCGAGGGCCCGCAGCTTGGCGACGTTCGCCTCGAGTTGCCCCCGCTGAACTGCCAATCCCTCCTGCTGCGCCTCAAGCTCAGCACGCCGGACCTCCAGCTTGGCGAGATCCTCAGCCGCGCGCTGCTGCGCAGCGGCCACGATGCCGTCAGCCGTGCGCCTGGCCTGCTCCACGTGCTCATCGGCTGCGCGCTGAGCTACTTGGAGGAGTTGGACCATGTCGCTCGTCCCAGCCGTGGCCGCTCGTGCGCCCGCGCCTGTTCCAGCCGCCTTGACTGCTTCGAGCTCCGCGGTCAGCCGGACGACCTCAGCCTCAACCTCTTCGAGGAACGCATCGACGTCGTCCATGTCGTACGCCGTGGTCTGCCGGACCAGCCGGAACTGCCGCTCGTGGATCTGCTCTGGGCTCAGCACCGTCCGCACCCCTGTCAGATCGAGGCCAGCAGTCGCAGGGCGAGCTGCAGGAGGATGAACAGCAGGAGGAACGCAAGGTCAAGGGCGATCGAGCCGATCCGCAGGGGCGGGATGACTCGGCGCAGGGCCTTGAGCGGGGGGTCCGTGATGGTCATGATCGACTCGAACACGACCACCAGCGCACCAGTCGGCTGGAAGTCCCGCGCGAAGACCACGATCAGGCTGATCACCATGCGGGCGATAAGCAGCAGCAGGAACAGCCAGATGGCAGTCGAGAGCAGGCTGACGATCAAGTCCATGGATCAACTCTGGTTGAAGAAGCCGTCCTGGGCGATCTGCGCCCGAGCCTCCGCGCCTACGTCGACGTTCGCCGGAGACAGGAGGAAGACCTTGTTCGTGATGCGCTCGAGGTTCCCCCGGAGGCCGAACACGATCCCGGCAGCAAAGTCCACGATGCGCTTGGCGTCGCCGTCGTCCATGCCGGTGAGGTTGACGATCACGGGAACGCCCTCGCGGTACTCCTCGCCGATTCCGCGCGCATCGTTGTAGGTGCGCGGATGCAGCGTCGTTATGCGGTACATGTCAGCTCCTGCTACCGATCCCGTCGGCCGGAAGGTGGCCGCAGGGCGATCTGGGACGACGGGGGGATGGGCGCGGGCTACGACATCTGGAGCCGGACGTGCGCGCAGCTCGGAGGAGACTGCCACAGGCTCGCGGGTGGCGACGACCGGATCGCGCGTCACCACCAGAGGCTCGCGGGTGGTGACCAGAGGCTCGCGGGTCGAGACGCGGGGTCGGGGGTCCGGGCGCTCCGGCTCGTAGTCGGCATCCAGATCATCCTCGACCAGACCGAGGTAGACCGCCATCTTCCGCATCGTGCCGGCCATAGTTGCTCCTTCGGTGCCGTCCCGGGCCGATCCAGGTCGGCCGCGGTCTTTCGGTTAGGTTACTTGAGAGGTTCGCGGTGCCCGAGCAGCGCGCTGCCGAGCCGTAGATGTGTCGCCCCAGCAAGCACGGCTGCTTCCAGGTCGGCGCTCATCCCCGCCGAGCGCATCAAGGCGGTCGGGTGCAGGGCCAACAGGCTCCGGTGGATCGCGGCCAGGCGATCGAACGGTCCCCGCGGGTCGACTCCGAGCGGGGCCACGGCCATCACCCCCAGGAGGTCCAGGTTCTGCGTCGTCACGACCAGGTCAGCAAGCGCAAGCACCTGGTCCGCCCGAGCCCCGCCGCGCCCGAGGTGCGGATCGGCCTCCCCCCCGGCCTCGGGATCGAGGTCGACCTGGATGCACACACCCACGCGCCGGCCTGCCTGCTCCGCGGCACGGTCCAGCGCGGCAATGAGTCTCGCGCGGTCCACCGACTGGACCACGTGAGCGTAGCTGACGACCGACGCGGCCTTGTTGCGCTGCAGCTGCCCCACGAAGTGCCAGGTCAACTCGAGATCAGCGCACTGCGCGGCCTTGGGCCGAGCCTCCTGGTCGCGATTCTCGCCGACATCGCGGAACCCGAGCCCAGCCAGGAGCCGGACGTCTGAGGCCGGCCACGTCTTGGTGATCGCCACGACGCGCACGGAGTCCGCCGGCCGTCCGGCTGCGGTGCAGGCTGCGGCGATCCGGGAACGCACTGCCTCGGCGTTGGCAGCGAGCTCGGCGCGGCGGTCCGCCACGTCGCCTTCGCGCCGGCTTGCGCCCCACGGGCTGGTCAGGCCCGAATCGCCGGCCATCACGTCTGGCCGGGGACGATGGTGATCGCACCCGCCTGCCGACCGGTTCGGCCGTCCCGACGGTGCGAGTAGAGGCCGGCGTCCTCGGCAGTGCAGCCGCCGACCAGGTCGATCCTCGCGCCGAGCTCGCGCAGCCTCGCCGCAAGGCCGATCCTGACGTCGATCGCCGGTTGGCCGTCGGGGGCCCGGGTGACTGCCTCGGGACGCACCGCACGCACCTGCTCGGCGCGCTCTGGCGGAACCGGGTAGCACCGCCCGCAGATGGCCGGCCCCAGGTACGCCTGGATCCGTTCGGCGGTTCCGCCCATCGCGACCATGCGCTCGACCGCGGCTCCGACGACGTCCAGGGCCATGCCCCGCCATCCGGCGTGGACCGCGGCGATGATCCGCGCGTCGGGATCGACGAGCAGGGCTGGGACGCAGTCTGCGGACAGCGCAACCAGGCCGATCCCCGGACGGTCGGTGACCATGGCATCGACGTGCTGGATCTCGGCACTCGGAGCGACCCCGCCCGGTTGGGTCACGACCGCAACCCCACGCCCGTGATCGGGGTGCATGAAGCTCAGCTGCGACGGCTCCAGCCCCATCGCCGAGGCCAGGGCCGACCGGTTGGCAGTCACCGCAGCGGGCTCGTCACCGACATGCGAAGCCAGGTTGGCCCACTCGTACGGGGGCGGGCTGGTAACACCGGACGCGACCGCGCCGCGCCCCGTGAAGACCAGACGCGCCTCGACCCCGCCGGTCAGGGCGAGGTCGAGGCGGTGGCGGATCATCGCTTGTGGATCTGCTACTTCAGGAAGTCCGGGACGTCGAGGTCGTCCGGCTCGTCGAATGCGATCACGCGCGGCTTGGCAGCCATCCGCGACTCGCGCAGATCCACGCCGGACTTGTCGGACCCGAACAGCCCGGCAGGCAGGATCACACCGGGCCGCGCCGCGGAGCTGGCGGCTGCACCGGCCATCGCCGGGGCGGCGGGGCGGGCAGGAGCTTCCGGCTTCGAGTCCTCGAAGACGCGACGACCGGCCGTCGTCGTGTCGCGACGGACCGGCGGGTGACCACCGTCGAACCCGGCTGCGATGACCGTGACCCGGACCTCGTCGCCCAAGGTGTCGTCGATGACGGCACCGAAGATGATGTTCGCGTCCGGGTGGGCGGACTCGGCGACGAGACGGGCGGCCTCGTTGATCTCGAAGAGTCCGAGGTCCGACCCACCAGCAATGGACATCAGGACGCCGTGGGCTCCGTCGATGCTCGCCTCCAGCAGCGGGCTGGCGATGGCCGCCTGCGCGGCACCCACCGCGCGGTCGTCGCCGCGCGACGAGCCGATCCCCATGAGGGCCGAGCCGGCCCCGGCCATGACCGACTTCACGTCGGCGAAGTCGAGGTTGATCAGACCAGGCGTGGTGATCAGGTCGGTGATGCCCGAGACGCCCTGCAGGAGGACCTGATCGGCCTGCCGGAAGGCGTCGATCATCGAGATGCTCCGGTCGGCCAGCGACAGCAGCCGGTCGTTCGGGATGACGATGAGCGTGTCGACCTCGGAGCGCAGCGTCTCGATGCCGTGGTCGGCCTGGCCGCTGCGTCGACGACCCTC
The DNA here is from genome assembly GCA_049688595.1 of Candidatus Nanopelagicales bacterium. GTDB lineage: Bacteria > Actinomycetota > Actinomycetes > S36-B12 > CAIYMF01 > Prado023. The sequence continues at coordinate 8,681 of JBAVLA010000134.1, forward strand.
GAAACCGAATGGCCGGGTGACCACGCCGATCGTCAGGGCGCCGAGGGACCTGGCGATCCGGGCAACCACCGGGGCGCCGCCCGTCCCGGTGCCGCCACCCTCGCCTGCCGTCACGAACACCATGTCAGCGCCCTTGATGACCTCCTCGATCTCCTCCGCGTGGTCCTCCGCGGCCCTGCGGCCGACATCGGGATCGGCACCGGCACCGAGGCCCCTGGTGAGTTCGCGACCGATGTCGAGCTTCACGTCGGCGTCGCTCATCAGCAGCGCCTGCGCGTCGGTGTTGATGGCGATGAACTCGACGCCCTTCAGTCCGACCTCGATCATTCGGTTGACGGCGTTCACGCCACCGCCGCCGATGCCCACGACCTTGATGACTGCCAGGTAGTTCTGCGGGGCTGCCATTTCGGGCTCTCCTCTTCTCGCTCGAATCCTGCTAAGTGTCTTGGTCTCACCGTGCGGCTGAGCCTGAGCCCATCCGTCAAGCTTGCGCCTCCGGCTTTCGCGACTCTCACCCTCAACCTGAGGCTTAGAGTTATGTCAACCTGTGGTTGGCAGGGACCATATGCAAGTAGCGGAGGGTGTTCAAGCACCTCCGCAAAGCCCGGCGTGTCGGGCGTGTCGCGGCACCCCCACGCCCCTCCGCGAGGTCCGGTCTGCTATCACTCAGGGCCCCAGCCGCCGAGTGCCCAGGCCCCTCCCCCTGACCGCCCCTGGCCCCTGTTCTTGCGTCGCTATACCCCCCCGGGTACGATAGAGGCAACCAACGACCCCAAGGAGAGCCACATGTGCAGCCCCGCTGTCTGCCGGACCTGCGGCAAGGTGACGTACTCCGGCTGCGGCCGCCACGTCGAGTTCGTGATGGCTGGCGTCCCAGAAGCCCAGCAGTGCACCTGTCGCTGAGGAAGCCGCCCGGAGTCAGTTGGCCGGGGGCGCAGACGTCCCCGGCCACCTGACTCCTCCGCTGGGTCGACCCAAGCGGCGCACCCGGCCCTAGGGTCCTTCCATGGACGCGGCAGCCCGGGCCCGGGAGCACCTGGCCATGACCCGCCAGCGCACTGCAGGGCAGATGCGGCGCGGTCAGCTGCGCCTGCGCCGATCCTGGCGGCAGATCCTCCAGGCCGCGGTGGCCTCGACGCTGGCCTACCTGGCCGCCCTGGCCATCGGCCATGAGGAGCCGTTCTTCGCCCCGATCGCCGCCATCTCCACGGTGGGCGTGTCACTGGCCAACAGGCTGCGCCGATCCACCGAGATACTGATGGGCAACGCCATCGGGATCCTGCTCGCTGACTTCCTCATAGCCCGGATCGACACCGGGCCATGGCAGGTGGGCGTGGCGGCCGCCCTGGTCCTCACGGCAGTGATCTTCATCGGGGGCGGCCCACTTGTGATCATGCAGACCACATCGGCGGCGGTGCTCATCGCCACGCTGCACCCGCCGACAGCCGACCAGCCGTGGAGCACGACGCGCTTCATCGACGCCCTGATCGGCGGCTGCACCGGACTGATCGTGTCTGCCCTGCTGTTGCCCGTCCCTCCAGCGCGGCATGCCCGACAGGCGACCGCGCCCGTGCTGGGTGCGATCGCCGAGGGCTTCGGCAGCGTCGCTGCCGCGCTGGAGGACCGCGACCCCGCTGCCGCGCGCCAAGCCCTCGCCCGCCTGCGGGCGGCGACACCGGCACTCGAGACCTACCGCGCTGGAATGGCCGCTACCCGCGAGTCGGTCCAGCTGGCTCCGTGGAACTGGGGGGAGCACTCAGTCCTGGCCTCGTACTCCGGTGCCGACGCACACCTGGACAACGCGCTTCGCAACCTGCGCGTCCTGGCCAGGCAGGCGTCGGTCTCGCTGGAGCGGGGCGACCAGGTACCGACTGAGATCCCGAGGGCCCTGTCCAGGCTCGCACGATGCACTGCAGACCTCGCGGCGGTCCTGGCCGGGGAGAGCGACCCAGAGCTCCTGCGCGAGAACCTCATCGACGCCGTGGCACTGGCGACCGACGCATCTTCTGGCGGACCGTTCACCGCGCCCATCGTGGCGCAGGTCCGCCTGTCCGCCTCCGACCTGTACCAGGCCAGCGGGGCACCCCCGGCCGAGGCGGCCGAACGGATCCGCACGGCCGAGCGCCCGCGTGGCTGATCCGGCACGTTCTCGGGGCGGTCTGCTGCGTCCGACACCGAATAGCGGCAGATCGCCGACGCCCAGCGCATCGGGATCCTGCCGCGGCCCCGTGACCGATCAGCCGAGCCGGCCACTGGTGGTCGGCAGCAGCGGCGCGGAGACGTCGTAGCGGGCCGCCTCGACCGGCAGCAGGCCGCGCAGCACGCGGGTCTTCAGGTCGACGTCCTCGACACTGCCCCAACGCACAACAGCAGAATCGGACAGCGTGATAGCCACGTCGTCGCGGGTCTGCGCGGTGACCTCGCGCACCCTGCGGCCAAGGTCCGAGGGCAGCGACACCAGCACCTCGCGTGCCACTTGGCGGCCCTGCTCCGTGGGCGCGCTGATGACCGGCAGCCCGCCGGCCCTGCTCACCCGGTCGAAGACAACTCCGTCGGCGTCGAGGACCAAGAAGCTCGTGTCCGCGTCGAGGACTGCCAGGGGTGTGCGCTCCCGGACCTCCAACCGGATCGTGTGCGGCAGCCGGCGCGAGACCCTGACGTCAGCGACCGCTGGGAGCGCCGACATGATCGCCGCTCGCACCTGCTCGGCATCCACTGCGGGGACGTGGTCCGCAACGCTGATCCCAGAGGCAAGCCGGATGGTCGGCGCGGAGACACTCCGCGGCGCGGAGACGACCACGTGCTCGACCTCGGTCAGGGGCGACGCCCATCCGAGCCACCACACGCCGAGCGCAACCGCGCCGCAACCAAGCACGTTGCGGACCGGGTGCGACCCCGCCCGCCGCCGGGCACGGTCCCGCCGGCGGCGGGACATCACACCAGACTCCTCGACCGACCCGCTGGCCGGCGCCACCGTCCGCCTGCCGCGACCGGTCGCCGGCATGCGCGCTCGGCTCATGCCTTTCCCCCGGAGCGCCCGGCGAGCAGGTCGAGGACCTCCGGACCCAGCAGCACGATGTCGCCGGCCCCCAATGTCATGACGATGTCGCCTGGCCGTGCCCGCGCGGCCAACTGCCTGGGTACGGCTGACCAGGACGGCTCGAACACGACCTGATCGGCAGGCAGCGGCACGTGGCTGGCCATGGACTGCCCGCTCGCTCCCGGGATGGGCTCCTCCCCCGGCGCGAACACCTCCAGGACGACCACCTGGTCGGCCAGCCCCAGGGCTTCGCCGAACTCCTCGACGAACATGGCCGTCCGGTAGTAGTGGTGCGCCTGGAAGGCAACGACCAGATGCCCGTCTCCGACGACCTCGCGGGCCGCCCGCAGGGTGGCCGCGATCTCGGTCGGGTGGTGTGCGTAGTCGTCGAACACCCGGATGCCGTTCGCCTCGCCCTTGAAGTCGAACCGCCGGCGCGTGCCCGTGAAGGATGCCAGGCCGTCGATCAGCCCCGCGGCGGGAAACCCCAATCCCAAGCCGGCGACCAGGGCCGCGGTGGCGTTGAGCGCGTTGTGCGTGCCGTGCACCTGCAGGATCATCCGGCCAAGCTCGGCGCCAGCATGCGACACGGTCGCCGCGACCCCGTCGGACGACGTCGCCAGGTCGGCCAGGACGAAGTCGGCCTCGGGGCTGGTGCCGTACGTCCGCACGTCGACTCCCGCCGCGCGGGCCAGGTCGGCCAACCGATGCCCGCCCGCATCGTCGAGGCAAACCACGACGAAGCCCCCGGCGTCGCCGATCCGGATCGCGAAGTCCCGGAAGCCCCGCTCCACCGCGTCGAAGGTACCCCAATGGTCGAGATGGTCAGGCTCCACGTTCGTGACAATCCCCACCACCGCCGGCAGCTTCAGGAACGACCCGTCGGACTCGTCGGCCTCCACGATGAACAGGTCGTCAGCGCCCTGGTGGGCGTTGGAGCCGGACTCGTTGAGCTCGCTGCCGATCGCGTACGAGGGGTCCTCGCCGCAGTGCTGGATCGCGATGGTCAGCATCGACGTCGTCGTGGTCTTCCCATGCGTCCCGGCCACCGCGACCCCCCGGCTGCCCGACATCACGGCAGCCAGCGCGTCGGCTCGCGGCACGACTGGGACGCCCAGCGCCCGCGCGGCCACCACCTCAGGGTTGCTCGGCTTGATCGCGGTCGAGACGACCACGACGTCGGCGCCCTCCAGGTTGGCTGCGTCATGTCCGACGCGAGCATCGATGCCCAGCGCCCGCAGGGACACCAGCCGACGCGAGTCCTTCGCATCACTGCCCGAGACCTCAACGCCACGGGCGGCCAGGATCCGCGCGATGGCGGACATCCCCGCACCGCCGATGCCCACTATGTGCACGTGCCCGGTCAGGTCGACTGCGCCCGCCGGAACTCCGGATGAACCCTCCACAGCCCTCAACTCCCACTTCTGCCCAGCTGCTGGCCGACCGCCGCGACCACCATGTCCGCCAGCCGCTCGTCGGCATCCCGCACGCCGTGCGCAGCGGCCTTCTCGCCCATCCGCCGCAGCCTGACCGGATCGGTGATCAGGGCGGTCACGTCGGCCAGGAGCGACTCGCCGTCGAGCTCCTCGTCGGCGATCAGCAACCCACCCCCGGCGCCCACGACCGGAAGGGCGTTCAGGCGCTGCTCGCCGTTGCCGATCGGGAACGGCACGTAGATCGCTGGGAGCCCGACCGCCGACAGCTCCGCGCAGGTCAGCGCCCCGCTGCGGCACACGACGAGGTCAGCGGCGCTGTAGGCAAGGTCCATCCGGTCCAAGTAGGCGACCGGGTGGTACCGGGGATCGGAAGCGGTGATCGACTCGATGTTCGCCTGGCCCACGGAGTGCAGGACCTGCAGGTCCAGCTCGAGCAGCCCGGGCAGCGCAGCGGCCACGGCGGAGTTGATCCGCACGGCGCCCTGCGATCCGCCGAACACGAGGATGGTGCGCAGGCCAGGGTCCAGGCCGAGCGCAGCGCAGGCCTCGGGGCGGGTCGCGTCCCGATCCAGCGTCGAGATCGCCCGGCGCAACGGGATGCCAAGGCGTACCCCATGCGGCAGGGTCCCGGCAACGGCCTCGGCGACGTGCGGCGTGAACCGCGCACCCACCCGGTTGGCCAGCCCCGGGCGGGCGTTGGCCTCGTGGATGACCAGCGTCGTGCCGGTCCGCCGCGCGGCAAGGTACGCCGGAAGCGACACGTAGCCGCCGAACCCGACAACGACGTCGGCCTGCACCTCGGCCAGGATGGCCTCGGTCTGGCGCAGGGCGGCCCGCACCCGGCCGGGCAGGGTCAGCAGGTCCATGGACGGCCGCCGGGGCAGCGGCACTGGCGGGATCAGGCGCAACTGGTATCCCCTGGCCGGGACCAGTCGGGTCTCCAAGCCCTTCTCCGTCCCCAGCGCAGTGATCCCCACCTCCGGATCCCGGCGCCGCAGAGCGTCGGCGAGGTTGAGGGCGGGCTCGACATGTCCGGCGGTGCCCCCACCGGCGAGGACGACGTGCATCACTGCATCCTTCCACGGTCGCGGCGGATCCGGCTCCCCCTGCCGAAAGCCGCTGTGGCTGCTTCCCGAGGTGCTTCCCGAGGTGATCGCAGGGGCGCATCCCCGGCCGCCAACCGGGAACCGGCAGACTCGAGCAACGCCTCCCTGCGGGCGAACGCCAGAAGCACGCCCACAGCCATCAGCGTGGGCAGCAGCGAGGATCCGCCATAGGAGACCAGCGGCAGTGGGACGCCGGTGATCGGCAGCAGCTGCAGCACGGCGCCCAGGTTGACCATCGCCTGGCCGATCAGCCATGCGACGATCCCAACGCTGGTGAACCGGACGAAAAGGTCGTCGGTCCGGATGGCCATGCGCAGGGCCGACGTCGCGATGATGGCGAACAGCCCTACGACGGTCAGCGCGCCGATGAGCCCCAGCTCCTCGCCGATGACGGAGAAGATGAAGTCCGTGTGCGCCTCGGGCAGGGCGCCCCACTTCTCCCGGCCGCCGCCAAGTCCGACGCCCCACCAGCTCCCGGCGCCGAGTCCGTACTTGCCCTGGGTCAGCTGCCAGCCGGCGCCATCGAGGTCCGACTCGGGGTCCAGCCACGCCCGGAACCGCTCGATCCGGTAGCCGGCAGTCAGCGACAGCGCACCGATCCCGGCCAGGCCAACGGCGCCGAGGCCCACGAAGATGCGCATCGGCGCCCCGGCCACGAACAGCAGTGCGGCGATGATCAGGCCGAGGATGATCGCCGTGCCCAGGTCCCCCTCCGCGACCACGAGCAGCACGAGGCCGGCAGCGACCGGGAGGAATGGCACGGCCAGCTCCCGCCATTGGTTCAGGAGGCGGTCCTTCAGCGCGAACGTGTGGGCAGTCCACACGATCAGGGCCAGCTTGGCGAACTCCGAGGGCTGCAGCCGGAACGGCCCGAACAGCCTGATCCAGTTGCGCTGGCCGTGCACTCCCACCCCGAGGCCCGGTACGAACACGAGCAGCAGCATCACCGCGGTGATCAGCAGGGCCACGAGGGCGAACCTGCGGAACGCACGGGTCGGGACGCGGGACAGCGCGACCATCGCCGCCAGCCCGACGGCTGCGAAGGCAGCCTGCCGCCAGAAGAGGGTGAAGGCTGAGTTGTGGATCTCGATGGACTCGACGCTGCTCGAGCTCAGGACCATCATCAGCCCGAGTGCCAGCAGGAGCATCGACGAACCCAGCAGCACGTAGTAGGCCGACATCGGGTGCTCGCGCAGTCGCTGCCGCCAACCGGCCTCTCCCCCAGCCGCGCGCTCCCGCCGGCTGGGCGCCGGCCCGCCCCGCACGTTGCGCATGACCCGCGGGCGAGCCCGCGGGACCCGGGTGGCCGAGCTCACCCGCTCTCCCCGCCCAGCGCAGCGACTGACGCGGCGAACATGTCTCCCCGCTGGGCGTAGTCCCGGTACATGTCCCACGAAGCGCACCCCGGTGCCAGCAGCACCGTGCCGCCCGGCTCGGCCATCGAGGCGGCGGCAGCCACGACCTCGTCCATGGCACCAGTGTCGGTGCGAGTGACCTCAACTGTCCGAAGCTGCGGGGCGTGTCGCGCCAGGGCCCCGGCGATCACCTCGCGATCGACCCCGAGCAGCACGACTCCGACCATGTGCCCGGCCGTCAGCTGCACGAGCTCGTCGAACTGCTGGCCCTTGGCCATGCCGCCGGCGATCCAGACGACCCGGTCGTAGGCCAGCAGCGACGTCTGGGCCGCGTGGCAGTTCGTCGCCTTCGAGTCGTCGACGTAGCGCACGCCGGCGACGGTGCCGACCTCGGCGATCCGGTGCCGCGCGGGCTGGAATGACAGCAGCCCGTCCCGGATCGCCTGCGCAGGCACGCCACGGGCACGGGCGAGCGCGGCAGCGGCCAGCGCGTTGGCCACGTTGTGCGGGGCGGCCGGTCGCACGACGGCCACCTCGGCCAGCTCCTGACCCGCGGGGGCGGGGTCGGCGCCGAAGGCCCGGTCCACCAGCGAGTCCCCGACCACGCCCAACTGGCCAGGATCCGGTTCACCCAGCGTGAAGCCGACCGCGCGGCAGCCCGGAGCCAGCTCGGCCTGGGCCACCAGCCTGCGCGTCACCTCGTCGGCGACGTTGTACACCGCCGCCACCTGCGTTCTCGGGTAGATGCGCGCCTTGGCCTCGATGTAGGCCGCGAACGAGCCGAACAGGTCCACGTGGTCCTCTGCGATGTTCAGGCAGACCGACGCGACGGGGCTCATCGAGTGGAGGAAGGGCAGCTGTGGGGCCCCCACCTCTACCGCGATCGCGTCGAGGGCACCCTCCGGGGTCGCCTCGGCCATCACGACGTCGACCATCGAGACCCCGATGTTCCCCGCTGCGATCGTGCGCAGCCCAGCAGCGCGCAGCATCGACTCGAGCATCAGGGTCGTGGTCGTCTTGCCGTTCGTCCCGGTCACGACGAGCCAATCGGCGGCACCCTGCGCGGGTCGCAGCCGCCAGGCCAGCTCGAGCTCACCCCACACGGGCACGCCGGCAGCCGTTGCCGCGGCGATCACCGGCGACCGAGGTGGCAGCCCCGGCGAGACCACCAGGATGTCCAGGCCCTCGGGCAGCGTCTCGCCGTCGCCGAGGCGCACTACCGCCCCCAACCCGATCAGGATGCCTGCGCGCTCCTGCTGGCGCGGGCCCTGCCCGGCGTCGATGGCGGTGACCCTCGCGCCCACCTGGAGCAGCGCCCGAGCCGCGCCGAATCCCGCGATGCCGATCCCGGCGACGCCCACGTGCAAGTCGGACCAGTCGCTGTCCCTGCTCAGGTCGTCACTCATCATGTGATCCATTCCGCGTAGAAGATCGACAGGGCGGTCGCGATGCTCAAGCCCTGGATCAGCCAGAAGCGCACGACGATCGTGATCTCGGCCCACCCCAGCATCTCGAAGTGGTGGTGCAGGGGAGCCATCCGGAGCACGCGCCGGCCGGTCAGCTTGAAGGAGCCCACCTGCGCGACCACCGACAGCGTGATGATCACGAACAGCCCGCCGAGCAGCAGGAACAGCATCTCGCTGCGGCTCATGATGGCCAGCGCGGCCATCCCCCCACCCAGGGCAAGGCTGCCCGTGTCCCCCATGAAGATCCGGGCGGGGCTGGTGTTCCACCACAGGAAGCCGAAGCAGGCGGCGGCACACGTGACCGCGAAGACCGCCATGTCCAGGGGGTCGCGCACGCTGTAGCACCCCGACGACTCCACGACGGAGCAGCTCTGGCCGTACTGCCACACCCCGATGAGGGTGTAGGTCCCGAAGGTCAGCACCGAGGCGCCGGCGGCCAGGCCGTCCAGTCCGTCGGTGAGGTTCACGCCGTTCGTGATCCCGGTGACGACGAACCAGATCCACAGCATGAACAGGCCAAGGGGCAGCGTCCAGGGGAGATCCCGCACGAACGAGATCGCCTGCGAGGCCGGGGTGAGGCCGTCCTCGTCCGGGAACTGGGCGGCCATCACCGCGAAGCTGAGCGCCACGGCGGCTTGGCCCAGCAGCTTCGTGCGGGCCCGGACGCCACCGCTGCGGGACTTGAAGACCTTGAGGTAGTCATCGGCCAGTCCGACCAGCGAGAGCCCAACCATCAGGTACAGCGCCAGCAGCCCCGACACCGTGGGCGGGGTCCAGCGCGCCAGGTGCGCGACGGAGTACCCGACCACGACGGCCACGACGATTGCCAGGCCGCCCATCGACGGAGTGCCCTTCTTGCCGCTGTGCTCCGGGTAGACGACCCCGTCAGCGGACTCCCGGATGGCTTGGGCGAGGTTGCGCCGGCTCAGCAGCTTGATCAGCAGCGGAGTCCCCAGAAGCGAGATGAACAGCGCCGTCAAGCCGCTGATGACGATCAGGATCATGCTCGGTCCTCCACCAGGGCCTCGGCGACCGCCTCCAGTCCGATGGATCGGGAGGCCTTGACGAGCACGACGTCACCGGGTCGGACCAGCTCGCGCACCAGGGCGATCGCCGCGTCGACGTCGGGAACCCAGACCGCCTCATCGCTCCACGACCCCTCCTGGGCAGCCCCCAGGTACAGCGGACGAGCTCCTGGACCGACGGCGATGGTCCTGGAGACATCCAGCCGCACCGCCAGACGGCCGATCTCGTCGTGCGCAGCGATGCTGTCCGCACCGAGCTCGCGCATCTCCCCCAGCACAGCGATCGTTCGCCCGCCGCTGGCCATCGCGACCAGCGACCGGAGTGCGGCCCGCATCGACTCGGGGTTGGCGTTGTAGGAGTCGTTGACGATCGTCACCCCGCTCGGCGACTTGTGGACCTCCATTCGCCACTGGCTGCGGGGGGTGGCTGCGCTGAGCAGCTCGGCGATCCGCCCAGGCGCCATACCGAACTGCAGCCCGACGGCCGCCGCCGCACAGGCGTTGGCCGCCATGTGCTCACCGACCATGGCCATCTGGACCGGTGCGTCGCCGACCGGCGTGTGCAGCGTGAACTGCGGCCGCGCCATGTCGTCCAGGCGCAGGTCGACGGCCCGCACGTCCGCCGCCGGGCCGGCGCCGAAGGTGATCGACCGGCCCCCGGACCGGTGCGCCATCGGGGCCACCAGCGGGTCGTCGGCGTTCAGGACCGCAACCCCGTCGGCGCTCAAGGCCTCGACCACCTCTCCCTTCGCCGCCGCGATCGCGTCCCGACCCCCGAACTCACCGACGTGGGCGGTCCCGACGTTGAGCACGACCGCCACGTCGGGCCTTGCGATGTCGCAGAGCGTCGCGACATGGCCGATGCCCCGGGCGCCCATCTCCAGGACGAAGAACCGGGTGCGCGTGGTCGCGCGCATTATCGTCAGTGGGAGGCCGACCTCGGTGTTCAGGGATCCAGCGGTGGCGATCGTGGGGCCGATGTCCTCCAGCAGCCCGGCGATGAGGTCCTTGGTGGTCGTCTTGCCGGAGGACCCGGTGACGGCCACGACGCGCGCCTCCGGCAGCTGGGACAGCACGTGGGTTGCCAGCCGGCCGAAGGCATCGACTGGGTCATCCACGACGATCGTGGGAGTCCCGGCCGGTCGGGAGCCGAGCGTCGCGACGGCGCCGGCGGCATGGGCGGCTGGGGCGAAGTCATGTCCGTCCGCCCGCTCGCCCATGATTGCCACGTAGAGGTCTCCGGGGACGACGCGCCGGGAGTCCGCCGCCACCCCGGTCACCGGGACGGACGGGTCCGGGCAGTCGGTCAGGGTGCCCCCCACGGCGGCAGCCACGGATGCGACGTCCATCGGGATCATGCCATCGCCTCCACCGCTGCGCGCAGCTCCACCCGATCGTCGAAGGGCGTGATCACTCCGCCTGCCTCCTGCCCCTGCTCGTGACCCTTGCCGAGAACGAGAACTGCGTCGCCGGGCTGGGCCCGACCCACAGCGAGGCCGATCGCGGCCCGGCGGTCCCCCTCCTCCGCGACCTCGGCGCGCTGCCCGTCGGCAACCCGGCGCACGCCCTCCATGATCGCCGCCCGGATGGCCGGAGGTGACTCGGAGCGGGGGTTGTCATCGGTTATGACCACAATGTCGGCCCCGGTCGCCGCCACCTCGCCCATCAGGGGACGCTTGTCCCGGTCGCGGTCCCCGCCACAGCCCATCACCACGATGATCCGACCCGTGGTCACCTCCCGGGCCGCGGCGATGGCCCGGGCAACGGCGTCGGGGGTGTGGGCGTAGTCGACGAAGGCCAGGAACGGCTGGCCGGCCGCGACCCGCTCCATGCGCCCGGGCACCCCGAGGCAGGCTCGGATGCCCCCCGCTGCGACCTGGGGGTCGACACCGTGGTGCACGGCGGCGGCCAGGGCGGCCAGGGCGTTGGCGATGTTGAACCGGCCAGGCAGTCCGACGCCGCCACGGACCGAGACCCCGCCGGGACCCAGGGCGGCGAAGGTGGCCGCGCCGTGGTCGGCCGGAAGCACCTCGGCGACGGTCCAGTCGGCCGGACCATCCACCGCGTAGGTGGTCGTGGGGATGGTCGCGGCGTCCGCCAGCCGCTGACCCCAGGCGTCGTCCACGCAGACGATCCCGGCCCGGGCCCGGCGCGGCGTGAAGAGGTCCGCCTTCGCCGAGAAGTACTGCGCCATGTCCCCGTGGAAGTCCAAGTGGTCCCGGCTGAGGTTGGTGAACACCGCCAGGTCCAGGACCACCCCATCGATGCGGCCAAGGCTCAACGCGTGGCTGGACACCTCCATCGTGACCGCGTCAGCGCCTCGCTGCACCATCACCGCCAGCAGGGCGTGCAGGTCGGGGGCCTCGGGGGTGGTCCGCGTGGCTGGCAGCACCTCGTCGCCGATCTGCGTGGCCACGGTTCCCACGATGCCGGTGACGAACCCGCCGGCACGCAGCGCCGCGTCCAGCAGGTAGCTCGTCGTCGTCTTGCCGTTCGTACCGGTTATCCCGGTGGTCCGCAGCCCCGCCGCAGGGCGCCCGTAGATCCATGCGGAGACTTCGCCCAGCACTCCGCGCGGATCTGGGACCACCAGCACGGGAACGCCCCACAACTCCCGGCCCGCCAGCAGCCCTGCGCCGGTCGGGTCGGTCAGGATCGCTGCCGCTCCGGCGGCCACGGCCATCGGGGCGAACCGAGCTCCGTGCGTCGTGAAGCCAGGCAGCGCGGCGTAGAGATCCCCCTGGCGCACCCGGCGCGAGTCGAGGGTCACACCCGTGATGACGAACGGCTCACCGGGCGGCAGGCCCAGCAGCGCCCGCAGGCCCGCGGCGGACCTGCTCACTGGATTCGGTCGGATCGGCATGATGGCCTACCAGGTGGTCGGGATCTTCGGGGACTTCGTGCCTGATGGCGGCACGCGCAGCTCCTGCAGGGCGTAGGTCATGACCGACTTGAAGACAGGCCCGCCGAGGACGCCGCCATAGTGACCGTTCTTGGGGTCCTGGAGGACGACCTGGACCACCACCTCCGGGTCATCGGCTGGGGCGAAGCCGATGAACGAGGCGCTGAATCCGGAGTAGCCACCGTTGACCGCCCGCTCTGCGGTGCCGGTCTTGCCCGCCACTCGGTAGCCGGGGATCGTCGCGACCTTGCCGGTGCCCTCGGTGACGACGTTCTCCAGCATCTTGCTCATCGTCCTGGCTGTCTTCTCGCTGACCACCCGGACGCCCGGCTCCGTCTGCGCCGGCTCGAAGCTGCCGTCCGGGTTGACGTACCCGTCGATGAGCCGCGGCTTGAGCCGGACCCCGCCGTTGGCGATGGTCTGGTAGACCCCGGCCACCTGCAACGAGGTGACCGAGTAGCTCTGGCCGTACGCGAGAGCCTGGAAGGTCGTCGGCCACCACTTGTCCGGGGAGGGCAGCAGGCCAGCCTCCTCGCCGGGGAAGTCCAGACCCGAGAGCTGGCCCATGCCGAACTTGCGCTGGTACTCGTACAGCTTGTCACCGCCGATCCGGTCGGCGAACAGGATGGTGCCGATGTTGCTGGACTCAGCCACCACACCGTTGAGGGTCAGGTGCAGGGTCCCGTGCCACGTGTGATCGTGCGTGGTGTGCCCGGCACGCTGGAGCACCGGCGGGACGACGATCTCCGACTTGGGATTGGCCTTGCCCTCCTCGAGCACCGCGGAGATCGTCAGCAGCTTCCCCGTCGATCCCGGCTCGTAGATCTCAGAGACCGCCCGGTTCCCCATGTCGTCGGGATCGGCGGCGCGGTAGTCGTTGGGGTCGAAGGTCGGGTACGTGGCCATGGCCAGCACCCGTCCGGTCTTGGCCTCCATCGCGATCACCGTTCCGCTGGCCGCCTTGGCCTCCTTGACCCTCGTGGCGATGGCCCGCTGGGCGACGTACTGGATGTCCCGGTTGATGCTCAGCTGCACGCCCTGGCCGGGGACCGGCTCGCGCAGCACGTCGTCGGCCGAGGGGATGGCCTGGCCCCGAGCTCCCTGCTCGTACGTGCGCGAGCCGTCGACGCCCCGCAGCCGCGATTCGAGGGCCATCTCCAGCCCCCCGGAGCCGATGCCCTCAGCGTTGACGTAACCCAGGACGTTGGCCCCGAGGGTCCCACTCGGGTACGTGCGTCGTGTCGTCTTCTCGCTGAAGATGCCCTGGATGTTCAGCTTCTTGATCTGGCGCCAGCGCTCGGGCGTGAGGCCCTTGGCCACGTAGACGAACTTGTCCTCCCCGGTGAGTCGGGTCTGCACCTCGGCCTGGTCCATGCCCAGCATCGGCGCCAGCCTGGCCGCAGCAGCAGCCGGGTCCTTGATCAGGTTCTGGTCGGCGGTCACGTTGCGCGACTCGACGGTGACGGCCAGGGGGGCGCCCGCCGAATCGTAGATCGTGCCCCGATCCGCGGGCAGCGGGAGCGTGCGCGTGCGCTGGTTCTGGCCCTTCTCGGCAAGGCGGGACCCGTCGATCACCATGATGTCGAAGATGCGCCCCGCGTAGACGCTGAGGATCACCAGCATGGCCAGGGCGAGCTGGATCGCACGATTGCGGCCGTCGCCCCGGCGGAACGTGCGTCGCGGAGCGTGCTCCGGGAGCTCCCCGGAGGACCGCCGGGGTCGTGGTGGAGCGACTGTGCTCATCGCCGGCCCCCCGTCCGGGCTGGTGCAGCCGAGGACGTCGCCGCGGCGGGAGGCGTAGGGGTGACCGAGGCGGGCGCCTGGGTTCCCTGGGGCGTCGCGGTGGGCTCGTCGGCCGGGGACGTCGGCGCTGCCTGCGCGTCAGGACCCGGCGCGAAGGCGGCGGCGCTCGCAGCTGCTCCCTTCGGGATCATCGGGAAGTCGTTGGTCCAGCCGAAGCCCGTCTGGGCCGCACCCGAAGCAGGGGCACTCGGTGTTGGGCTCGCCTTGATCCCTGGAGCTCCGGCGAAGCTGACCTTGCCCGTGGGCGCTGGGGCGGCGACGGGCTCGCCGAGGATCTTCCCGTCGGACAGGCGCAGGAACACCGGCGATCCTGCCGGGACCATGTCCAGGGCGCGCGCCTTCTTCTCCAGCTCGAGGGGCGAGTCAGCCAGCTGCGCCTCGCGGGCCAGCCGCTCCTCCTCCTCGGCGAGCAGGATCAGCTCGATCTCCAGGCTGTGCTGCCGGAAGGCCCCCTGGCTGATGATCGTGTTGAGCAGGAGCACCCCGACCAGGCCGGCAGCCAGCACCGCGACGCTGGCCAGCAGGAGCCGATGCCTGGGCGCCCGAGCCCGCTCTCGCGGCTTGGCCCGCGAACGGCGCGAGCCGGGTCCGGAGGGCCCACGTACCCTCAAGCGGCGGTCGCGCGGCTCACCGGGAACGAGCGGCTCGGAGCCGCCTTGTTGGCTGGCGCCGGGCCCGTCGGAGCCGGAACCGAGCGCACGTGTCGCGGGACCTGTCCGAGTAGCGCTCATCGACCCTCCCCAGAGGTGCGCACCAACTTCTCGACCGCCCGCAGCCGCACCGAGGCAGCTCGCGGATTCCGACTGACCTCATCATCGGATGCTTTCTCCGATCCGCGGGTGAGAACACGCGCGGTCGGCGCCAACTGCTCGGGAAGGACGGGCAGGCCGTGGGGGACGGGCGGATTCGCAGCCGCCGCGATGGCCTGCTTGACGATGCGGTCCTCGCCGGAGTGGTAGCTCAGGACCACCATGCGCCCGCCCGGCGCCAGCGCGGCCAGCGCCGCAGGGATCGCTCGGCGCAGGACGTCCAACTCGCCGTTGACCTCGATGCGCAGTGCCTGGAAGGTCCGCTTCGCAGGATTCCCGCCCGTGCGCCGGGCCGGGGCCGGGATCGCGTCCCGGATGAGCTCGACCAGGCGAGCGCTCGTCGTGAACGGGGCTCGCGCCCGCTCCCGCACGATGGCTCGGGCGATCTGGCGCGCGAACCGCTCCTCGCCGTTCTCCCGGAGCACCCGGGTCAGTTCCTCCACGGGGTAGGTGTTGAGCACGTCGGCCGCGGTGACCCCGTGGCCCTGATCCATCCGCATGTCCAGGGGGGCGTCATGTGCATAGGAGAAGCCCCGTTCGGGCCGGTCGAGCTGCATTGACGAGACACCGAGGTCGAACAGGACGGCATCGGCCGACTGGCGGCCCAGCCCCCCGATCGCCTCAGGGAGGAGGTCGTACGTGCACCGGACGGGGTGGAACCGGTCGGCGAACCGGGCCAGCCGCGCCGACGCGAGGGCCAGGGCCTCCGGGTCACGATCGAGGCCGACGACCACGAGGTCGGGGTGGGCCTGGAGCATCGCCTCGGCATGCCCGCCGAGGCCCAGCGTGGCATCGACCGCGAGCGCGCCCGGGCGCCCCAGCGCCGGGCCGAGCAGGTCCAGGCAGCGCGCGAGCAGGACGGGGACGTGGACGGGCTGCATCTACCCCGCCAGGGCAGGGCCGGCCGCGGCTCGCGGCATCGTCGGGATGGGCATCGTGCCTCCTCAGGTGCTCAGCCGTAGCGCCAGGCCCCCCGCCGCGGACCCGGCGCCGGGGAAGGGGCGTCGGGAGGCTCGGCACCGGGGAAGGGGGGTCGAGCCGCGGAGGGGAACCTCGTGCGACGGATCGGCGTTGTCGTTCAAGCCGAATCGGTGTTCAGGGGTCAGGGAAGGCCGGCACCCCCCTCCAGGTCGAGGTCGGCGAAATCAGTCTCGTGAGCGGTCAGGTAGGCGTTCCACGCCGCGGCATCCCAGATCTCGACGCGGGTGTCGGCCCCTACGACGGCCAGCTCACGATCCAGCCCGGCGTACTCGCGCAGGACGGTCGGCACAGTCAGCCGACCCTGCCGGTCCAGCGACTCGTCGAAGGCCGAGGAGAAGAAGACCCGGGTCAGCGCCCTGACGCGGGCACTGGCCTGGGCGTTGGCCCGCAGGTCCTGTGCGTAGGCGTCGAACTCCCGGCGCGGCCAGACGACGACGCAGCGGTCCTGGCCCTTGGTCAGCACCAGGCCCTCGGCCAGGTCGTCGCGGAACTTGGCCGGAAGGATGATGCGGCCCTTCTCGTCCAGCTTGGGGAAGTGCGTCCCGAGGAACATGCCGCCACCTCCTCCCGGCTGCCGCGCTCCCGTGCTGCCCTGCTCGCGCCCTGCCGCGCTCCGTGCCACCAACCACCCGGCCAGCGCATCGGCAACCAGACGTCGACCCACGGACCACCGCTTCGCGCCACCATACTCCACAACCCTCCACTTGTCTCCCCTCGAAGGGCATCAGCGCACCTGGCCCTCCACATGAGAGCGGTCGGTGGTGGGCGTGCGCGTGGTCCGGTACGGCTGATGGCGGCATCGCCCGCGGGGTGCCCGGGCGAGTGCCCGGGGGGACGAGCAGATGCGTCAGCGCCACGATCGACGGGCACGGGTCGCCCCAGGGTCTGCGGACGACCCTGCGGAAGGACCGTCAGATCCGTGGATGGGCGCGGCGGACCGACGAGGTGCGGCGCACTGGGTGCGACTGGTTCAGGCGTCGCCGTCCGCCAGGGTCCTTGCACGCCCTTCGGCGGGCTGCCCGGTCGCAGCCGGTGCTACTTGACCGACTGCTCCGGCATCGTCAGCGGTCCGGGCCTGGCCTGCGGGAAGTAGTCCTGGCCGATCCCGCTGGCGCGCGTCGGGATCATCACCGAGCGGTCGTAGGTCATCACGACCTCGCCGTCCTGGTTCAGCGCGCGCGTCATCATCGAGATGATCCCCATGTCCGGTCGCGACTTCGAGGGGCGCTTGTCGGTGCAGATGCTCTCGGCGTAGATCGTGTCGCCCACGTACACCGGGTGGGTGAGCCTGATGTTGTTCCAGCCGAGATTGGCCACGGCGTTCTGGCTCATGTCCAGCACGGTGAGCCCCAGGACCAGCCCCACAGTGAATCCGGACACGACGATGATCCGGCCCTGCGTGATCGGGTTCTGCTGGCAGAGATGGGCGTTGAAGTGCATCTGGTTGGTGTTGCAGGTCAGCAGCGTGAACCAGG
>JBAVLA010000135.1:0-1885 GCA_049688595.1 Candidatus Nanopelagicales bacterium
AGGCGGCACGCACTACAGACAGCGAACCAGCAACCACCCCCCAAACAGCGGATTCCCCCCGGCGTGGCGACCTCGTCAAGCAGGGCTCAGGAAGACCTGCCTGTCACTCCCCGGGAGCCGCACCCGAATCATTGTGAGGCGGCCTGAGCGGTGGCGGCGACCCTGGCGCGCTGGCAGTGTCGACCTGAGTCGTTGCTGTTGTGCTGAGCTTCCTCCAAGCGCATGAGGCGAGCCGTGGAAGGCGACCGACCCCTCGGTACTTCCTCGCAGGCTCGGACGAGGGTGACCAAGTGGAGATCCCGGAGACGGTCTGTCGGGTACTGCTCCAGGTGCTCGAAGCCATGAAGGCCGGCAAGGCTGTCACCGTCGCGCCGCAGAACACGCTGCTCACGACGCAGCAGGTAGCCGACCTCCTGGGCGTGAGCCGGCCAACGGTGGTGAAGCTGATCGAGAACGGGGAGTTGCCGGCACAGACACCGGGTCAGCGGCGTCGCCGATCAAACTGGATGACCTGCTCGCCTATCGACGACGGCGCCGCGAGGCGCAGTACCGAGCCCTGCTGGAAACGTCGGAAGATGATGCCGAGCTCGACATCGATCCTGCGCAGGTGGCCGAGGACATGCGCAGGATCCGCACCGAGGTTGCGGCGCGGCGAAGAGGGCACGCGACCCTCTGACAGGATGCTGGGGTGTTCGCGGTCCTGCTCGATACCAGCGTGCTCTGGCCGAGCCTTCAGCGCGACTTCCTGCTCTCGTTGGCCATCGAGGGCCTGTACAGGCCGTTGTGGAAGAGAGGCGATCCTCGAGGAACTCCTCGAACACGAGTCCCTGAAGCCGCAGCGTCGAGGCGTCGAGCGTCATCTGGCCGACGCAGCAGCCGCGCACCTCATCGACAGGATGAGGGCGGAGGTCGACGACGCGGTCGTCACAGGCTGGGGTGCTCTCGAGGGATCGTTCGGGCTGCCCGAGCGTCGACCCCGACTGAGCGAGCCTGGCGCTCCGGGAGATCGCGAACCGATACCGACGCCCGCGGCGGACGGCGCATGAACTCCTTGATCTGCTCGTGGCCCGATACGAGATGCACGAGGTAGCCGGGATGATCCGACCGTTGCCCTGATGCTGCACTGCTGGAGGTGCCCAACGCCGCCCTTCGGGTACTGCAGGGCCCTCACCCTCACCCCCCGACTGAACTGATCCGGCCAACGGGCTACCTCGGCACGCCGCCGAGGTCGTCCAACTCCCCGGCGCTCAGGCCGGTCATCATCGAGACAGCGGCAGCGTCGGTGCCGTTGAGCTGGCCGCGTGTGACGCCTGCGACGCCTGCGACGAAGCCGCCGAACCCTTGGCCGACGACCTGGAGGCCACCGTGTTCGCCGTCGTCGCCGGCCGCTGCACCAACGCCTCGAACGACGGGGCCTGACCGTCGAACTCGGCAACGGGCGCTCATGGACCCTGCTGAACCGCCACGAGCGCCGCAGGATCCGCCGCCTGCTCCAAGACGCACCTACCCATTGGCAGCCCTGGACCCGGCGCACCTGAGCAGCTGAGCACCCCCGAGCAACCGACCAGCCCGGCACCGAGTGCGCCGCGCGTGGCCGCACTCATCGACCCCGAATACGCCATGACCGCTGACCGAGGTCCACGTCCGCGGCATGGTCCGCGCTCCGACGGGAGTGGCGCGTGGGCGTTGGCCATCACGAGGAGGGAGGGCCGGCGGGCTCGACATTCTCTATTCTGGAGAAATATTCTCCCTAGTTACCTGATCAGTTCGTTAGTAGTCCGACTTCGGCTTGGCGGATGTATGCCAGGTGAGGGTCGCCGAAGAATCCTTTGACTATGTGGGGCATGGCCTGTAGCCGGCGCAGCGCGGACACTGCCAGGGCCTT
>JBAVLA010000136.1:0-15964 GCA_049688595.1 Candidatus Nanopelagicales bacterium
CCCCCCCTCTACACGTCAGAACGGCCCGACGTGGACTTCCTGCTCGCCGGTCGATGCCTTGATGTCGGTCGTGGCCGTCTCCAGCAGCTCGTCTGCGAGGTGCCGCAGGGCGCGGGCCACGGCCACCTCGTAGCCGATCCGTGGCTGGACCGGGTCGTGGGCGCTGCGATGGCTCTCCCCGGTCGTGCGGAGCTCGGCCGGCGGATCCGCGAGCAGCACCGCGCTGGCGGTCGTGTCGTCGTCTCCGCCGAAGATCGCGATGCGCACCGTCCACTCGTGGATGGGGCTGCCAGCAGGCGACGCCGGGATGCCCGCATGCTTGGCTCCGGTCGGCTCGCCCGGGCCAGTGACCCGCAGGACCGATCCGGGCCCTGGGAACAGCAGCCCCGTGTGCCCGTCGTCCCATTTGACCAGGTAGGGCGGGGCCCCTTGCGCGCCCCGGACCTCTAGCACCTCCCCGATCCTCGTGGGCCGGTCCACCTGCTCGCCGGCCAGCACGATCCGATCACCGACTTTTGCGTGCATCGCTGCCACCTCTCTTCGCATCTACTTCCGGACCACTGATCACCAATGCCGGGTCCCGCTACCAGCCGAGCCAGTCCTCGGGGTCGATCGGCGCGTCGTCGCGCAGAACCTCGAAGTGCAGGTGCGGGCCGGTGGAGTTGCCGGTTGAGCCGACAGCGCCGATCCGGTCCCCCGCGACGACGCGCTCCCCCACCGAGACCCCGATGCTCGACAGGTGGCTGCAGCTCGTCTGGTAGCCGTTGCCGTGATCGATCACGATCTGGTTGCCGTAGGAGCCGGCGTACTCCGCGGAGATCACCTTCCCGCTGGCCGCGGCACGAGCCGGCGTACCAGACGGGGCAGCGAAGTCGAGCCCGGTGTGGCTGCCCGAGGACCAGCGCGACCCGCCATCTCCGAAGCGGGCGGTGATCCGGTAGTCCCCCTTGGCCACCGGCGTCATCCTCACGTTGGCCAGCGCCTCCGCGCGACGCTTCTCCTGCGCCTTCCGGTACTTCGCGTAGCTCTCCTCATGGACCTCGGTCGTGGCCTTCGCCTGCTTGTAGACGGCCTTGGCCTCCGCGAGCTCGGCCCTGGCCGTGTCCAGCTCCGCAAGCGCAGACTCCGCAGCGGCCCGGGACCTCGTCAGGTCAGCCAGTGCCGCTTCCCCCCGGGCGCTCGCTGCCCCCAGCTGGTCCCGGGCCTGGGCGGCGGAAGCCTCTGCGGTGGCCGCGTCGGCCTGCGTGGCGCCCCCCGGGAGCATCCCGGTCAAGCCGCCGGCATCGGCACGCACCTCCTCCGCGCGGGTGACTTCCGCGTCAGACGCTGCCTGCGCGGCGGCGAGTTCCTGGATCGAAGCCGCAACGGCCGCCAGCGCGGGCTGCAGCTCACCGGCCGCGTCGGTGTCGGCCTTCTCGGCCGACCGCACCGCGGCCTTGGCTTCGGAGTAGGCCTTCTTCGCCCGCTTCTCCTGCGCCCGGGCCTTCGTCACGTCATCCTTGCGGGATCCGCCCTCCGGGGCCTCGGGGACGACCAGCTCCGACTCCTGCGTCGTCGACCGCCCGGAACGGCTGGATCGCGAGCCACTGGCGACCCGTCGCCCAGTCGCCACGGCGACGAGCCGGGCCTGCTCGAGCCGGTCGTGCAGGGACAGGGGTTGCGCGAACGTGCCCGGACCGGCCCAGGCAACAGCCGACGCACCTGAGGCCGTCAGGGTCCCCGACGGTTGCGGCGACACGATCCCGCCAGCCACGACCGCCGCCGCGGCCGCGACCGCCGCAGCCTTCAACAGCGGACTGGGGACCACGCCAAGCCGGATGGCATCCACGACCAGGACCAGGGACACCCCGGTCTCGGCCAGCAGCCGCAGCGGCAGTTCCGCGACCTGGCCGGGGGACATGGCCGCCTCGATGGAGACACCACGGCGCAGGCCGCCGCTGATCGACAGCTCACCGATCTGGTCGATGACGACGCCGTAGTCCTCAAGGGTCATCTGCGCGCGGACGACGGCCCATCGGTCGACGTCGGGACCGATCCCGATCCAGGTGGTCCTCAGGCCCTCGGCCCTGGCGAGCTCGATCGCCGCGTCGAGCAGGTCAGTCTCGCGGTTGACCGCGAGCGCCTCGTACTCGTCGCTGCCGCGGACCTCCTCTCCCGGAGCCCCCAGGACGAGCATGTCCAACGGGGCCCCGAGGCGGGTCGCGGTGACGACGGCGACGTAGGTCATGAACCCCGAGATCGGTCCGGTCCCCCGGTCCACGATCGCCAGGACCCGGCGCACCGGCCGCTGGGCGTCGTCGGCGAGGATCACCGCGAATCCCGGCACCGCTTCCATCTCCGCCCGGCCGGCACCGACGATCAACTCAGAGATCAGGTCGGCGGGCGGCGCGACATCGCGTCGCATCGCGACCCAGGGGATCCGGCGCTCGGCTGCGGCACGCAGCACCTCGGTCATGGACGGGGCCGCGCTGGTGGAGTGGATGACCTTGCCGCCACGCGCGTCGAACTGTGCGTCGATCGTGGCCATGACCACGGTCGAATCGAAGTGCTCGGCTACGAAGTCGGCCAGGGCGCGCCCCTGCAGCCCGTTGTCCACGAGGACCAGGGCTTCGTCCCTAACGTCGATGGCCACGTCGGTGCCCTCTCGGATCTGGCTGCCTGGCGATCAGTCTGCACCCCTTCGGCCGTTCGAGGCGATACCGTTGCCACCGTGACCGGGGTGATGATCCAGTTCTTCCACTGGTACCTCCCCAACGACGGGACCCTCTGGTCCCAAGCCACTGACCGGGCCGACGAGCTGGCCGCCGCCGGGTTCACCGCCGTCTGGCTGCCCCCGGCCTACAAGGGACACGTCGGTGGATACGACGTCGGCTACGGCGTCTACGACATGTTCGACCTCGGCGAGTTCGACCAGAAGGGGACCGTGCGCACCAAGTACGGGACCCGCGAGGAGTACCTGGCCGCGATCGGCGCCCTGCAGTCAGCTGGGATCGAGGTCTACGCCGACATCGTGTGGAACCACCGGCTCGGGGCTGACGCATCGGAGGTGGTCAGGGCGACGCCGCACTCCGCATTCGACCGCCACCGGGCCGTCGGGCCAACCCGCGAGGTCGAGGTGTGGACCAAGTTCGAGTTCGCCGGGCGGGCCGGTGCGTACGACCCCCGCACGCTGGATGCGCGCCACTTCGATGCGGTCGACTACGACGAGCGCGCTCCCGCGCAGTGGGACACGATCTTCCTGTTCGAGGGCAAGACGTTCGACAGCGCGGTCGACGGGGAGTTCGGAAACTACTCGTACCTGATGGGATGCGACGTCGACCACGCCAATCCCGAGGTCCGCGACATGACCCTGGACTGGGGCCGCTGGTACCTGGACACCACCGGAGTCGACGGCCTGCGCCTGGACGCGGTCAAGCACATCCCGACCTGGGTCCTGCCCATCTACCTTGATTCAATGCGCAGGCATGCCGGCCGGGACCTGCCCGTGGTTGCCGAGTACTGGAGCGACCACCTGCCTGCGCTGGAGCACTTCCTGAGGGCGACCGGCGACCGGATGATGCTCTTCGACGTGCCGCTGCACTACTCGTTCCACCGCGCTGGCCGGGCAGGCAGCGCCTTCGACCTGCGCAGGGTGTTCCAGGGCAGCCTCGTGGCGGCGCGACCAGAGCTTGCGGTCACCTTCGTGGACAACCACGACTCCCAGCCGATGCAGGCGCTGGAGTCGGTCGTGGACGACTGGTTCAAGCCGCTTGCGTACGCCCTGATCCTGCTGCGGCGAGAGGGCCTGGCCTGCGTGTTCTCAGCTGACTACGACGGTGCGGCCTACACCGAGCAGCGCTGGGGCGAGGAACCGGTGGATGTTGAGATGACCTCGTTCCGCGGCTTCCTCGACGTCTGCCTGACCCTGCGGCGCGACCTCGGGGACGCCGCCCAGGCCGACGTCTTCGACCACCCCAATGTCGTGGGCTGGGTGCGCATGGCCACGGACCTGGTCGTCGTGGTCCTGATGAGCAACGGCGGTGACGGGACCAAGAGGATGCCGACAGGGCGGGTCGGGGCGACGTTCACCGACGCCACGGGCGCACATCCGGGGTCCGTCAGGACTGGTGCCGATGGGGCCGGGGAGTTCCTCTGCCCCGGGCGCGGGATCTCCATCTGGGTGTCACGAGGGGGTCAGGCCGCCCCGACTGAGACTCCTGTTGAGGTCGAAGCGCACCCCTAGGCCCTCGACCGGGGCCTCGGGCGGGCCTTCGGCGGACCGGTGCTGGCTCGCAGCACCAGGTGGGTGGGAAGGAGCGCCTGCGACGGTTGCTTTCCCGCCAGCGCGTCGAGCACCTGCTGGGCGGCGATCGCCCCCTGCTCGGGCATGGGCTGGGCGATCGTCGTGAGGTCCGCCGTCGCGGCCAACTCGTGGTCGTCGAAGCCGATTACGCTCATGTCGGCCGGGCAGGACAGGCCGGCCCGGCGCACGGCGTGCATCGCTCCCAGGGCCATCCGGTCGGACTGGGCGAACACGGCCGTCGGCGGCTCGGGGAGGCTCAGCAAGTGGCTCATCGCTCGCTCGCCCCCCTGGCTGGTGAACTCGCCGTCCACCTCGTACTCCGGGCGCCAGGGCACTGCCGCGCCGACGAGCGCCTCGCGGTACCCGGCCCGACGCTCCTCGGGCGTGGCGAACGGGTTGGGCTCTACCTGGCTGACCCCGCCACCGATCATTGCGATGCGCCTGTGACCGAGGTTGAGCAGGTGGTGGGTCGCAGTCAGGGCCGCGGCGACGTCGTTGATCCCGACCCCAGACGCGCCCGGCAGGCTCTGGCCGACCGCTGCGATGGGAACTCCCAGCGCCTGGAACTGCGCGACCTGAGGCCCGGTTAGCGGCAGCGTGACGATCAGTACCGCGTCCACCCGTCGGCGCAGGGGCATCCGCTGGAAGAAGTCATCCCTGGCAGCGTCGTCGGGCAGGGCATAGAGCAGCACGTCGTAACCCGCCTGACGGAGCACTCCCTCAGCTCCGGCGAGCACCTGGCTGAAGAAGTATCGCCCGACGTAGGGCAGCACGACGCCGATCGAACGGGTCTGCCCGCTGGCCAGGCGCGAGGCGCTCGGCGAGACGACGTAGTCCAGCTCGCGAGCGGCGGCCAACACCCGGGCTCGGGCGTCGGCTGACACGTTCGGCAGCCCACGCAGGGCGCGGGAGACCGTAGCAGTCGACACGCCGGCCAACCTGGCCACGGCCTCGATGTCTGCGCCGGCCGCACGTTGCCCGCCCAGGCGTTCACCGTTCATGGGGCACCTCCCGGCACGAATGTGCTGAAAGCGTTGTCTGGGACCTTGGCGTCGTGTCCATGTGTAAACGCTATCATGCAAGCGCTGTCACACACAAGAGGGGGGGCTGTATGCGCTTGCAAACGCGGTGGGACAAAGACGAAATGACAAGTGCGGTGAAAGCGCATGCAACGACGCTCTGCCCGTACCATACTGGTCACGAGCCGCAAGTCGGGTCCACGGCGAGTGCTGGGGACCATCCGCCAGTGACGGACGGCTCCGCACCCTCAAGGAGAGGTGGAAGCATGGATTACAAAGGGATCGCTGAGCAGATCCTGAAGGACGTGGGCGGCCCCGGGAACATCGCCAGCTACGCCCACTGCGCGACCCGGCTCCGGCTCGTGCTCCACAACGATGATCTAGCCGACAAGAAGGCCATTGAGCAGATCCCGGCGGTGGCCGGCTCGTTCAAGGCCGGTGGCCAGTACCAGATCATCCTTGGCCCCGGCACGGTACAGCACGTGCATGAGGAGCTGGGCAAGATCGCCCACATCAAGGAAGCCAGCATGGAGGACGTCAAGAAGGCAGCCGCCTCGACGATGAACCCCGTGCAGCGGGCAGTGAAGCTGCTCTCGGACATCTTCGTGCCGCTGATCCCGGCGCTGGTCGCTGCCGGCCTCATGATGGGCCTGTACAACATCCTCACTCAGCCCGGGCTCTTCGGCGACGACGCGCTGATCTCCAACTGGCCGGCCATCGCGGACCTCGCGGCGATGATCATCATGTTCGCCAACGCGGCGTTCGTCTTCCTGCCGGTGCTGATCGGCTTCAGCGCGGCGAAGGTGTTCGGCGGCAACCAGTACCTGGGCGGCATCATCGGCATGATCATGGTCCACCCTGCGCTGCTCAACGCGTGGGGGCAGGGCCAAGCCGCCCTCGAGGGCAACATCCCCAGCTGGGAGCTGTTCGGCTGGAAGGTCGCGCAGATCGGCTACCAGGGCACGGTGCTGCCGGTCCTCATGGCCGTGTGGGTCATGGCGATCGTGGAGAAGTGGCTCCACAAGCGGATGCCAACCGTGCTGGACATGCTGTTCACGCCGCTGTTCACCGTCATCGTCACCGGCTTCGCGACGATCCTGGCCATCGGCCCGTTCATGCGCTGGGTCGGCGACCTGATCTCGGACTTCTTCATCACCCTGCTCGACGTCGGCGGACCGTTCGCCGGGTTCGTCATGGGCGGCACGTACTCGCTGCTGGTCATCACCGGCCTGCACCACTCGTTCCACGCGGTGGAGCTCGGCCTGCTCGCCGACCCGGACGTGCTGGCCAACCCGCTCCTGCCGATCTGGTCGATGTCGAACGTGGCACAGGGCGGCGCCGCCCTCGCCGCGTGGTTCCTGATCCGCAACCGGAAGACCAAGATCAAGGACATCGCGATCCCGTCGGCTGTGTCGGCCTTCCTGGGAATCACCGAGCCGGCGCTCTTCGGCGTGAACCTGCGCCTGCTCACGCCGTTCCTGGGCGCCCTGCTCGGCGGCGCCTGCGCAGGTGCCTGGGTCGTGTGGCAGGACGTGACGATGACCGCCATCGGAGCGACCGGCGTCCCGGGCATCGCCCTGGTCACGCCCGACAAGATCCCGGCGTACCTCATTGGTATGTGCATCTCGATCGGCGTGGCGATGGGCGGCACGATCCTCATCACCAAGGTCCGCGGCTTCGCCAAGGAGGCCGAGGACGAGATGAACGAGGAGGAGATCGAGGACGTCGCCCTCGTCCGGGCCAAGGAGCTCGACGAGGTCAGCTGATCTCGATCGACTGACGATGCTCCCCGGCCTTGCCGACCGGGGAGCATCGCCCTTTCCGGCAGGCTTCGCCCAGCGCGACTGGTTGCGACGCGCGGGCTTGGATGGACTCCAGCGGACACTATGAGGAAGGACGTCAGATGAATCCACTGATCGGAGCGGTCGAGGCTGGCGGGACCAAGATGGTCTGCGCCGTGGGCACCAACCCCGACGACCTGCGCGACGAGGTCCGTTTCCCGACCACCTCCCCCGACGAGTGCCTCGCTGAGGTCGTCGACTACTTCACCAAGTGGGAGGCCCAGCACGGCGAGAAGATCGCCGCCATCGGGTACGGCACGTTCGGCCCGTGCGATCCCAACCCTTCCTCCCCCACGTACGGATGGGTGACCAAGACCCCCAAGCCGGGCTGGACGGACACCGACGTCGTAGGTCGGCTCAAGCAGGCCTTCGGCATCCCCATCGGCTTCGACACCGATGTCAACGGCGCCGCGCTGGGAGAGCATCTGTGGGGAGCCGCCCAGGACATCGACACGTTCATCTACCTGACCATCGGCACCGGCATCGGCGGCGGAATAATCGTCAACGGCAAGATCCTGCACGGCCTGATACACCCCGAGGTCGGGCACATGCGCCTGCCGCACGACCTGGCTGCTGACCCCTACAAGGGCCGCTGCCCCTTCCACGGCGACTGCCTCGAGGGCATGGCGGCGGGCCCGGCCATCGGCGACCGGTGGGAGGTCCCGGCATATGAGCTGCCCCCGGAGCACCCAGCGTGGGCGCTGGAGGCGGAGTACCTCGCGCTTGCCTGCCAGAGCCTGACCTGCATCCTGTCCCCGCAGCGGATCATCCTCGGCGGAGGCGTCATGGACCAGGCCCACATGTTCCCGATGGTCCGCGCCCGCACCCTCGAGCTGCTCAACGGCTACGTGCAGGCCCCAGAGATCCTTGAGCACATCGAGGACTTCATCGTCCCGCCCGGACTGGGCAACCGTGCCGGCGTCTCCGGCTGCGTGGCGCTCGGCCAGCTGGCCCTGGCGGCGGCATCATGAGCACCGAGGCAGCCGCCGCCCTGGATGTTGAGCTGCGAGCACGAGCCGCTGAGGCCGTCGCCAATCGGCCGGAGTCCGTGGATGCCGATCCCTGGCGCCAGGCGTTCCACATCCAGCCGCCCGTGGGCCTGCTCAACGACCCCAACGGTCTGGTCCAGCTCGACGGCGTCTACCACCTGTGCTTCCAGTGGCATCCCTTCGCCCCGAAGCACGCCCTGAAGTTCTGGGCGTACCAGACCAGCACCGACCTCGTGCACTGGACCGAGCAGCCGCTCGCCCTGGCGCCCAGCGACCCGTTCGACAAGAACGGCTGCTACTCGGGCAGCGGCATCGTCCACGACGGGGCCGTGCAGTTCCTGTACACCGGCAACGTCCGCGGGGACGCCGGGGAACGCTACCCCTTCCAGAACCTGGCCACCGTCGGGCCGGACGGCCAGGTCACGAAGCACCCCGCCAACCCGGTCGTCGCACCGATCGAGGGATACACCGGCCACATCCGGGACCCGAAGGTGTGGCTCGAGGAAGGCACCTACTGGATGGTGCTGGGCGCCCAGACCGAGGACCTGCACGGCGCAGTGCTCCTGCTGCGCTCGACTGACCTCGTGTCCTGGGAGCTGGTGGGACCGATCGCCGGAGGTGCAGCCGAGCCCTACGGATACATGTGGGAGTGCCCCGACCTGCTCCGCATGGACGGCGGGGACGTGCTGGTCATCTCGCCGCAGCTCGACCATGGCGAATCGGCACCGCAGCGCTGGGAGGACATCACGGTCTACTCGATCGGCACGCTGGACCTCGGTGCAGCGCGCTTCACGGGCGGGGACTTCCAGCGCGTGGACGCCGGCCCTGACTTCTACGCGCCGCAGACCTTCCTCGACGACCGCGGCCGGACGATCATGTACGGCTGGATGGGCATGCCCGACCACGACGGCCAGCCCGACATCGCGGTGAAGCACCCGACCGTGGCCAACGGCTGGGTCCATTGCCTGACTGTTCCCCGCGAGGTGCGCCTCGATGGCGGCCAGCTCATGGCCTTCCCAGTCGCAGAACTGGAGGTCCTCCGCGGCGATCCAGTGGCCGCGACGGGGGTGGAGCTGGCGGCGGGAACGTCGACGTCGGTGGCAGGTGTCTCCGGGACGGCGCTGGACCTGCTGCTGACCGCGCGCTGCGGCGAGGGCGGCTCGGTGGCGCTGCGCCTGCGGGACGGCGCCAGCGGCCATCCGGTCGTGCTCATCCTCGACCCGGGCGCGGGGACTGCCACGCTGGACCGCACCCAGCTGGGGACGGGTGAGGGCGGCGTCAGCGTCGGGTCGTTCCGCAGCGGGACCGAGGTCGAGGCCCGGATCCTGTTGGACCACTCGTCGATCGAAGTGTTCGTCGATGGTGGCCGGATGGTGATGAGCGCTCGGATCTACCCCGAGCCCAAGGACGACCTGGTCGCCATCGAGGCCATCGGGGCGGCCGCCACCTTGGACCTCACTGCGTTCCCAATTGCCTCAGCCTGAACCCGGTTCACTCGCTGAGGACCGGTCGCCAGCCGCTGGTTGGCCACCGGCCCTCGGTGCTACCTCGGCCAGAATGTCGAACCTGATCAAGGGCCGGATCCGGCGTGCCTGCAGCAGGGCGTTGGTCTCATCGCCGACGACCGCGGCCGTCGCAGCGGAAGGGACTGTCAGGAGGGACGACCGTCGTAGATGCGCTCGACGTCGGCGCCCGGCTCCGAGGCGAACGCCCAGAACGCCTCGGCGATCCGGTCCGGGTCGAACCGGCCGCCGGGCCGGATGAACCCGTTCACGGTGAGCATCCGCAGCTCAACGCCGTGGGGGGCGAGCTCCTGGGCCAGGGCGAGCCCGGCCGCACGCATGGCGGCCTTGCCGAGGGCCAGGACCCCGTACTCGGCACGTGGCTGCAGTGCGACTCCTCCGCCGGTCCACGTCACCCGTCCGCGCGTGGCCGCCAGGTCGGGCAGTGCCGCCTGGACCGCGACGACGGCAGCCAGGGCGTTCACCCCGACGCTGGCCCGCAGCGTCTCCGGGTCTGCGCCCAGCAGGCCCCCTGCGTGCATGGAGGCGTTGTGGTGCAGCAGGGAGACCGGCCGCCAAGAGCCTGCCCTGCGCACCGCCGCGGCCACCTCGTCGAGGTCACCGGCGTCCAGCATCTCCTCGCGCACCGCGCGTCCCGTCTGGCGGACCTCCGCGGCCACCGCGCTGAGGCTCGCGGCAGTCCTGGCGATGAGGGTGAGGTCGTACCCGGCGGCGGCGAAGGTCCGCGCCAGAGAGGAGCCCAGTCCCGGACCCACACCGACGATGACTGCGTGCGGCGCTGAGTCGCGCACCGCGCACCCCCAATCTGGTCACACAGGCCTGCTCGGGCGGGCCTGGCCCTGACGGCCGAGGCCGCTGGCGACCCGCAGCAGCCATGTTCCCAGCGGCGCTCCGCGGCCGTCGCGCTGGGCAGCCCCCGCGGAGGGCGATCAGGGGGTTGAATGGGCCCATGGCGGCAGACCTGCCCGGAGTCCTGGTCGGGCACGCGCAGGACCCGCGCCGGCCCACCGGGGTCACCGTCGTGCTCCTACCCGAAGGCACGGTCGGCGGCGTGGACGTCCGGGGCGCCGCGCCCGGCACCCGCGAGACGGACGTGCTGGACCCGGTCAACACCATCGAGGCCGTGCACGCCGTCGTCCTGGCCGGGGGCAGCGCGTTCGGGCTGGACGCCGCGAGCGGGGTGATGCGATGGCTCGAGGAACGAGGTCGTGGTGTTCCAGCCGGACCGGCCCGAGTGCCGATCGTCCCCGCCGCAGTCATCTTCGACCTGGGCATCGGTGACCACACGATTCGGCCTGACGCCGAGATGGGCTACCGGGCCTGCGACGCAGCGGTCCCGATCGCCGGAGCAGCGCCGGGGAACGTCGGTGCCGGGGCTGGCGCCACGATCGGCAAGTTGCGGGGACCGGACCGCATGATGCGCGGCGGGGTGGGCATCGCCGACGTTCGTGCGGGCGGCATCACGATGGCTGCGGTGGTCGTGGTGAATGCGGTCGGCGACGTCGTGGATCCCTCGGACGGGCGGGTCCTGGCTGGCGCCCGCGCCGCGGCCCGCAGCCTCGAACTGGCCCGTCCCATCGACCTGCTGCTGGCCAAGGGGTCCCCGGCGGCTGCTCCGGGGACGAACACGACCGTCGGCGCGCTGATCACCGACGCACGACTGTCGAAGGCCCAGGTCACCCGGCTGGCCCAAGTCGCCCACGACGGCCTTGCCCGCACCATCCGCCCAGTCCACACGCCCATGGATGGGGACACCCTGTTCGTGGTGGCCACCGGGACGGCCGCGCTGGCCCCCGCCACGGCCAGCCCCGCCCCCCAGGGGTCCGGCGCCGCGGCGCCGTCGCCGGCACTCCCCCCGGACATGACGCTGCTGTCGATCCTTGCGGCCGAGGTGACGGCCATGGCCGTGCTCAACGCGATCCGGTCCGCCGAGGGCCTGCTGATCGGCGACCTCTGGTTGCCCGCGTGGCGCGACCGGGCCTGATATGGCTGACCCGCTGATCAGGCCGACCGGGTGGGCCTGGCCGACCATCTGGATCCCCCCTGGCGCCTGCGGAACCAGCTCGGCGGTCCGCTGACGAGGGCAGACACGGCGGCGCCCAACGCCGCCCCCACGGCCGTGCTCGCGGTGCTGACATAGGGCAGGAAGGTCAGGACAGTCCCGGCGACTCCGCCTACCACGAGCCCACCGACGGCATTGGCCCCGGTCCAGGCCGCCAGGTCACCTCGGCCACGCCCGAGCTCGGCTGGGGGCGGCGTCGGAACTGCCGGAACCGGCTGGCCCCCCACAGGCCTCGACATCAGCGCGTCCACCTCGCGAAGGAGCTTGTCGATGTCGTCCGGTTGGCTCATGGCTCAATCGTGGCACGTTGCCGCCCTCCCGCAATCCGCGACGGGAGCGTGATCTCCGCAGCCCGACCCGCCCTGCTCACGAGCATCGCGAGTGCGGACGCCGAGCGGCACAATGCCCCCATGACCACACCCGATCCAGCACTCCGGGACTACGACGCGCTGCTGGCCGAGGCACGCACGCTGTACCCGGGGATCCGCATCGGCCGACCCGGTCGGGCGCGAACCTACTGGGCCACGATCACCGTGATGCGCATCCTGCGGCTGGGCCTGTACGTGGACGTCGAGGGTGCGCAGGAGGTCGCCAGGGGCCCGGCGATCCTGCTGGCCAACCATGTCCACGCGCTCGACCCCGTCGTGGTCGCGATGAGCACCTGGGTACGGGTCAGCGCGTTCACCAAGGTCGAGTGGTTCCAGCACCGTGGCGCGCTCTTCTTCCGCCTCATGGGCCAGATCCCCCTCCGCCGTGGCGACGCCGCCTCCACCGAGTGGGCGATGCAGATGTCCCGCCACGCCCTGGCCGACGGGGGCCGGATCGGGCTGTACCCGGAGGGCACGCGATCCCCGGAACCAACGCAGTTGCACCGGCTGCACAAGCGAGTGCTCATCCCGCTCCTGCAGGCGAACCCGGACGTCCCCGTCCACGCGCTGACCACGAGGTACGCCCACCAGCCGCGACGGCGCACGCGGGTCCAGCTCAGGATCTCCGGCCGCCTCCCGCTGGACCCCCGCAGCATGACCGCGGACGAGATGACGACCGTGATCCGCGACGCCCTGCTCGATCTCGGCGGGCAGGCATACGTGGACCGATACGCCCGTGACGTGAAGGCGGAACGGCGGGCAGCTGCGGTGGCTGGCCTGTCCTGAGGCCTAACCCCGGGTCACGCCACGCCGTGCGCCACCCTGCTCGCCTGTTCCTGCGCCCGGAACTGGCCGAATCGCGGCAGGAACTTGTCCCAGTCGATGATGTGCGAGTCGATCTCCGGGCCATCGATGCAGGCGTGCTTGCGCACCATCTTCCCGTCGAGGACGACGGGCACCATGCACGCCCCGCACATGCCGGTGGCGTCGACCATGATCGAGTTCAGGCTGGCCACGCATGGCGCGGCGTAGCGCCGGCTGAGGTCGCTGACAGCCCGCATCATCAGCGGCGGGCCGATCGTCACGACCTCGGCAACCCGCCTGCCCTCGCCGCGCTGGTTGGCCTCGAGCATCTCCTCGAGCGGCCCGGTGACGAAGCCCGGCACGCCGAAGGTGCCGTCGTTGGTCGTGATGACGACGTCGAGCTGGTCACCGAACTCCGCCTGAAGGCGCCCGACGCGCTCATCGGCGCCGGTCCAGAACATCAGGCTCCTGCTGCGGAACCCCGAGATCAGCGTGACGTGGTTGCCCGCCCGCAGGTGCTCGCGCATGATCGGATAGACGGGGGGCAGGCCCAAGCCACCAGCGGTGAACACGACGGTCTCGTCCGGACCGTACCGATGGATCTCGCTGGCGCGCCCGAGCGGCCCAGCGATCCCGGTGAAGGCCTCCCCCACCGCCATCTGGTTGATCTCGATGCTGCTCGTCCCGACCCCCTGCACGACCAGGCAGATCGTGCCGGCATCGACATCCCAGTCGGCCAGCGTGAGCGGGATCAGCTCCCCGTCAGGGCGTGGCAGGACACGGACGAACTGCCCGGCCCGGGCAGCCGCCGCAACCAGCGGCGAGTGGACCGTGAACTCCTCGATCCCGTCGGACAGGTGCGCCCGAGCCGTGATCCGCTGCGCAGTGGTCCCGAGCTCGGTGTAGGCCAGGGCCCGCTCGACCATGCCCTGGATCTCGTCGGCTGCCAGGTCGATCGAGCCCAGGATCTCCCGGGCCGCGGCCTGTCCGTCACCGGCTGCGAGGATGGCCGTGGAGCCGCCGCGGGCCGCGTCGCCACCGGTGTAGACGCCCTTCAGCGTCGTCTCCTGAGATCCGGCGTGGTCCAGCACGATCGTGCCCCACTTGGACGTGTCCAGCCTCGGTTCGGAGTCCTTGATGATGGGGTTGGCGGCGTTGCCGAGGGCCATGATCACCAGGTCCGCCCGGATGGTCGCGGTGCGTCCGGTCGCGACCGGACGACGCCGCCCGGAGTCGTCCGGGGCACCGAGCTCCATGACGTCCAGCGTGGCAGCGGTCACGAAGTGGGTGTGCTCGTCGCCGAGGAACTCCGAGGGAGCGCACAGCTCCTTCAGGGCGATGCCCTCCTCAAGAGCGTGGTGCAGCTCCTCGACGCGGGCCGGCATCTCCGATCGGGTCCGGCGGTAGACGATCGTGACGTTGCCCCCGAGGCGGCGCGCCGTTCGCGCGGCGTCCATCGCGGTGTTCCCACCGCCGATGACCAGGACCTCCCTGCCCTCGGTCGCGGGCAGGGGGGTCTCATAGTCGGGCCGCAGGCCCTGCATCAGGTTCACCCGGGTGAGGAACTCGTTGGCGCTCATCACGTTGAGCAGGTGCTCGCCGGGGACGTTCATGAACCTCGGCAGGCCGGCACCGGTCCCCACAAAGATCCGCGAGAACCCGGCGTCGCGCAGGTCCTGCAGCGTAGCGGTCTTGCCCACGACGAAGTTCTGGACGAACCGGCCGCCGAGCAGCTTGATCTTGCCGACGACGTCGTCGATGAGGTCGTTGGGAAGGCGGAACTCCGGGATCCCGTAGCGCAGGACCCCGCCGAGTGCGTGGAACGCCTCGAACACGGTGACCGGGAACCCCTCAGCCGCCAGCAGGTAGGCGTTGATCAGGCCGGACGGGCCCGAGCCGATGATCGCGACGGGCGGCTTGACCGCGGCCTCCCACGGATCGCGCACGCCGGCGAACCGCCGCGCATCGCCGCCGGGGTTGACCAGTTTCTCCCGCTCAGGCAGGAACCACTCGACCTGCCCGATCGCGATCGGCATGTTGTTGTGCAGGCACACGCCCTGGCACTGCAGCTCCTGGGGGCACACGCGGCCAGTGACGTCTGGCAGCGGGTTGCACGACTCGATGAGCTCCATCGCCTCCTGGAACCGGCCGTTGCCGACCAGCTCGAGCATCTGCGGGATGTGGATCTTGACCGGGCACCCGCCCTTGGGCTCCCGGTGGTTGGCCAGGAAGATGCCCAGCTCGCAGGGCTTCTCCGCGCACTGCTTGTCGCGCAGCGCCTCCAGCCACACGAAGAGGTCCACTTCGACCCGGCTGTAGCCGAGGTCCAGGTAGCCCAGGTAGCCCTTGTTGACCAGGCCGAAGTCGTGCGACCGGGACTCGGCGTCCCGCACGTAGGGCGGGATCGCGTTGCCCGCGGGCCAGTCCACTGACAGGCCCGCGAACATCGGGTACCGGTCGGACAGGTGCTCCAGCCCGCGGATGAACTTGCGCTTCATCCCCAGCGGCAGGTTCCACACGAAGCGCATGACGACCTTGCTGCTGTCGTCGCCCCGGAGCAGGGTCGCCCACAGCGTGCGGACGAACTCCGCGCTGAGCTCGGGCTGCTTGAACTCCCAGGCCACCGCCTGCATGCCCTCGGCGATGAACATGTCCCGGAAGGCGCGCGGCTCACTGAGCAGCCGGCGCTTGAGCAGGCCCATCTGCCGGTTGAACGACTCCACCGGCTCGGACCGCTCCAGCACCTCGACCTGCGAACGGCTGCTCTCCAGCGTGTCCGCGGCAGCCAGGTACTGATGGAGCTCGCCCGGTCCGGTCATCGGATGATCTCCGCGTCGCACGTGGCCCGGACCCGGTCGATGCGCCTGGCGAGCTCCGGGGTGACCTCTACCCGCTCGATCGCACCTGGGATCATCCGGGCGACCTGGCGGGCCGCGCCGTCGATGACGACCGTGGCCTTCTCGAAGAACTGCGGCAGCTCCTGGTAGCAGGTGCCGCAGTCGGTGCACAGCGACTCATCCGCCGGATCCAGCCAGACCGGCCGGTCGGCGACGCCGACGGCCGCGCCAGCATGCGC
>JBAVLA010000137.1:0-3583 GCA_049688595.1 Candidatus Nanopelagicales bacterium
GTCAGGGAGGACGCCTGCCCGGGTGCCGCTGGTGCGACCGCCGCAGGCCCGGGTGCCGCAGGCGCAACCGCCGCCTCTGCGACCGGCGACGGCTTGGGCGCCGGTTCGCCTGCCCTGCGTCGCGCGCTCATGGGGCCACCCGCTCCCCTGCTCCGGACCGCGCACCGGCGGAGCTCGCCGGGCTGTACACGTACAGGTACAGGTCAGCCACGTCCTCCAGCGGCGAGTCCTCCGAGAACGCAACCGAATCGTCGACGATCGCGGCCACCTCTGCCTCGAAACGAGCCAAGTCCGCCTCCGTGAGCACACCCTCACCCATCATCCGGTCCCGAAGGTTCGGGATGGGGTCGTGTGCCTTCC
Organism: Candidatus Nanopelagicales bacterium; assembly: GCA_049688595.1. GTDB lineage: Bacteria > Actinomycetota > Actinomycetes > S36-B12 > CAIYMF01 > Prado023. The sequence goes on from JBAVLA010000137.1 coordinate 361, forward strand.
AGTTCTCGACCTCCGCCTTGTCCCGGTAGCGCTCAGGATCGAACATCGAGTGGGCCCGGAACCGGTAGGTGCGCGCCTCGATGAAGTGCGGACCGCCGCCCTCACGGATGGCGTCGACGGCCCGGCGCGCGGTGGCGGCGACGGCGCGGACGTCCATCCCATCGACGGTCCACGCCGGCACCTCGTACGCGGAGGCCTTGATCGCCAGGTTCGTCTCGGACTCCGACCGGGCCAGGGCCGTGCCCATCGCGTACAGGTTGTTCTCGCACACGAACAGGACCGGCAGGCCCCACAGCGCCGCGAGGTTCATCGACTCATGGAACTCGCCCTCAGCCATCGCACCCTCGCCGAAGAAGCAGGCCGTGACGCGGTCACGACCGCGCATCCGGTCGGCCAGGGCCAGGCCCACGGCCAGCGGCAACCCGCCGCCGACGATCGCGTTGCCGCCGTAGAACCGCGTCGCCGAGTCGAACAGGTGCATCGAACCGCCGCGGCCGCGGCAGCAGCCGGTCACGCGGCCGTACATCTCGGCCATCACCGAACGGGCGGACATCCCGCGCAGCAGCGCGTGGCCGTGCTCTCGGTAGGTGGCCACGACCGCGTCCTCGGGGCCGAGCGCGCTCATCACCCCGGTCGCCACGGCCTCCTCACCGATGTAAACGTGCAGGAAGCCGCGGATCTTGCCCTCGCTGTACAACTGCACACACCGCTCCTCGAAGCGGCGCACCAGGAGCATGTCGCGCAAGAGCCGCAGGTCGAGCGGGTCGTCCACCGCGGCCCCGGTCGCCGGCTCGGCCCTTCCAGCCGTTGGTGGTTCCTGGCTCATCACTGGCCTCCTATGACCGGTTGATCGGGCGGGGGCGCCACGGCGTCGGCGGATCCGACGGGCGGGCCCGTGCCGGTGCCTGTGGACTCCTCAGTCGCGGCGGCCACGGCCTCTGCCGGCCGCTCCAGCGTGCTCAGATCACCCTCGGCAAGGCCCAGCTCCCGAGCCTTGAGGAGGCGCCGCATGATCTTACCGCTGCGCGTCTTGGGCAGGTTGTCGTCGAACGCGATCTCGCGCGGGGCGACGGCCGGCCCGAGGCGCCTGCGGGCGTGGGCCGTGATGTCGCGCCGCAGCTCGTCGAGGTCTGAAGGCTCGCGGCCGACCCCGGGCTTGAGGGTCACGAACGCCTTGATCCGCTCGCCCATCACTGGGTCGGGCACGCCGATGACGCCCGCCTCGGCCACCACGGGATGCTCCATGAGCACACTCTCCACCTCGAACGGCCCGATCAGGTGCCCGGCGGACTTGATCACGTCGTCAGCGCGTCCCACGAACCAGAACCAGCCGTCGGGATCGCACCTGGCGAGGTCACCAGTCAGGTACCAGCCGCCGGCGAAGCACTTCGCGTAGCGCTGCTCCTCGTTGAGGTATCCGCGGAACATGGACGGCCAGCCCGGCCGCAGCGCGAGCTCGCCGACCTCGCCAGCCTCGGCCTCGGCCACCGACCCGTCGGTCGCGACAGCAGCCCGTCCGCCCTCGCCCTGGCGCAGGACGGTGGCCGTGATCCCCGGCAGCGGACGCCCCATGGAGCCCGGGTGCACGTCGCAGGCCGCCAGGTTGGCGATCATGATCCCTCCGGTCTCGGTCTGCCACCAGTTGTCGTGGATCGTCAGGCCGAGGGCGTCCAGCCCCCAGAGGACCGCCTCGGGGTTCAAGGGCTCCCCCACGCTGGCGACGAATCGAAGCGCCGACAGGTCGTACTCCTTGGGCAGCGCGGCCCCCGACCGCATGAGCATCCGGATCGCGGTAGGTGCGGTGTACCAGACCGTGACGCGCTGCTCGGCCAGCGTCTTGTACCAGCGCCTGGAGTCGAACTCACCCTCGTCGACCAGCGCGGTCAGGCCGACCGTCAACGGTGCGACCACCCCGTAGGACGTGCCCGTGACCCACCCCGGGTCAGCCGTGCACCAGAAGATGTCGTCGCGGTGCAGGTCGAGGGCGAACCGGCCGGTCGCGTGGTGGGCGATCACCGCCGCGTGCACGTGCATGGCGCCCTTCGGCCTGCCCGTCGTACCACTGGTGAAATGCAGCAGCGCGAGCTCCTCGGGATCGGTCGGCTCGATCGGGAACGACCCGGGCTGCCCGGCCAGGAGCGTGTCGAGGTGGACCGCGCCGACGATGTCCGAGCTGTCCGAAGCCCCGTCGGGATCGACCAGGAGCACGTGCCGCAGCCCGGGCAGCTGGTCCCGGACCGGCGCCACCTTCTTCCGGTACAGGTCCACGGACGTGACCACGGCCCGGCCGTCGCCCAGCGTGATCCGCTGGCGCACGGGCTCCGGGCCGAACGCGCTGAACAGCGGCGCGAAGACGCTGCGCGCCCGGAACGTGCCGAGCATGGCCACGTACAGCATCGGGACCCGACCGACCAGGCTGAACACCCGCTCGCCGGGACCGATCCCGAGGGAGCGCAGGGCGTGCGCGAACGCACTGGTCCGTGCGGACAGGTCGGCGTAGGTCACCTCCTGCACCTTGCCGGTACGGCTCAGGCAGCGCAGCGCCACGCGCTCCCCGTCGCCGTGCCTGACGTGGCGGTCGACCGCTTCGTAGGCGATGTTCAGGCCGCCGCTGGGGAGCCCGTCGAGCCAGCCCCGCGCCGCATCCCAGGAGAAGTCGGCGCAGGCAGCCTCGTAGTCCGCCACGTTCGGGGGGACCGGCAGATCACGTGGCCCCTTGCGGATCACGCGATCCTCGGGCTGGCGATCGTCCATGGTCACGCTCTACCAGCAGCGCCGTGATCCCGCTAGGGACGTTGGTCCCCGAGCGAGGGGGGCCCGTTGGTCCCGAAGGTCGGGTCTTCGCACCCGCTCGTCACCGTTTTCACCGGGGACAATCGAGATGGCGTCCGGTACGACGGCAATGCCGGGGCTGGGGGGAAGTGCAGGAAATGATCGCGGACGCGGGCCAGGTGCTCCATGCGGTCTTCGCAACTATGGGGGTCCCGGGAATCACCGTCGCCCCGAGCAACGGCAGCGGGGACCCAGTGTTCGATGAGGTCGTGATGGTCCTCGGACTCATCGCGGCCGTCCCGTTGCTCTACGTCTGTGCCCAGAACGTCCAGAGGTCGAACGCCCTGCGTCGGGGGGGCTCGACGTCGATGCCCAGCGTGGTCCGGGGGTCCGGAGTCGGGCTGCACTCCCAACCCATGCCGGGGACCCTGCACGTCCAAGAGGGCCGGCT
>JBAVLA010000138.1:0-9061 GCA_049688595.1 Candidatus Nanopelagicales bacterium
GGTCAAGGAGCAGGGACCGAAGTCGGGAACGAAGGGCCTGCGAATCGGGATCGCGGCGGTCGAGCCGGTCCCCGGTGAGGTTGTGGCGATGTACGGCGGCGCCGACTACCTCGAGGACAGCCTGAACAACGCGACGCAGGCGATCCAGCAGGCGGGCTCGACGTTCAAGCCGTTCGGGCTGGCGGCGGCGATCGAGTCCGGCGTCGGGCTCTACACGACCTGGCCCGGCAACACCCCGACCTATGTGCGCAACTACCGGGTCGTCAACTACGCCAACAACTCCTACGGCCAGAGCGTGAGCCTGCTGAAGGGCACCGAGCAGTCCATCAACACCGTCTACGTGTCCGTGGAGGACCGGATCGGAGTGTCGAAGGTCCGCGACGCGGCCCTTCGTGCCGGCATCCCGAAGTCCATGGTCGGGTGGGCGGAGACCAACGACCTGACATTCGTGCTGGGTACCGCCTCGCCGCACACGATCGACGTGGCCGGGGCTTACGCGACCTTCGCCTCCCGTGGCCTGCGCGCGACGCCCACGGTCATCCACCGGATCTCCGACCCCAAGGGGAAGGTCCTGTACGCCCGGGTGAACAAGACCGAGCGGGTCTTCGACCAGGACGTGGCCGACACGGTGAACTACGCCCTGCAGTCCGTCGTCCGCAACGGCACCGGCTCGCCGGCGCAGTCGCTGGGCCGGCCGGCCGCCGCCAAGACCGGTTCCACCGATGAATACATGTCCGCCTGGTTCGCCGGCTACACGCCGCAGCTGGCCGCCGCGGTCAGCTTCAGCAAGGACGACGAGGACGGCAACCCGACCTCGCTGCGGGGCACCGGGGGCATGTCCGCCTTCTATGGCAGCGGCTACCCGCTGCGGGTCTGGCGGGAGTTCATGCGCGGCGCCCTGGACGGCGAGCCCGTCGAGCAGTTCGCCACCCCGGCCAGTGGGATCAGGCCCCCGAGCACCCCGACCCCGTCTCCCAGCAGGACCGCCACCCCGTCGCCGACTGCGCCCACAAAGGCCCCGGCTCCGACCGCGGGCGCGACGCCTGCCCAGACGCCGCCGAAGGCGACGCCGAAGCCGTCGAAGGCTGCGGGCTGAGGGGGTGCCGAGGCAGTTCGGCTGTCCCGGCCAATCCGACTAGGGTCCTTCCATGGGCCATCCGGCGCCGTTCGTGATACCCACCCAGGCCGACGCAGTCGCCCGGTCTGCCCTGCCGCTGCTCGGCGGGCCGATCGGGCCCCGCGCAGCCGTCGGCCGCGGCTGGTGGACGCCCGTTCGGGTCGCCCTCCTGGCGGGGATGGTGACCTACGCGCTCGGCTGGCTCTCCAAGGGCTACTGCGTGGCGAACGGCTGGGGCTCGCCCCAGCGCTACATGTTCCTGTGCTATTCGGACATCCCCATGCTGTTCGGTGCCCGGGGGATCGCTGACGGGGCCTTCCCGTACTCCCTGGATCCAGGGCCGGGCCAGGAGGTGCTCGAGTACCCGGTGCTCACCGGCCTGCTCATGTACGCCGCCGGCTGGATCACGCGCCTGCTCGATGGGGATTCGCTGACGTTCTTCGCCGTCAACGTCATGGCGATGTCCGGGCTGTTCGCCTGGGCGATCGCCAGCACCTGCCGAACGGTCGTCCGCCGCCCGTGGGACGGCCTCCTGCTCGCGCTGGCACCTGTGGTCGCGTTGGCGGGATTCATCAACTGGGACCTGCTGGCCGTCGCCCTGACGGCAGCGGCCCTGCTGGCGTGGTCGCGGCGGCGGCCGGGACTGGCCGGTGTCTGGATGGGCCTGGCTGTGTCGGCCAAGTTCTACCCGATCGTCCTGATCGGCCCCATCGCGGTGCTCTGCGCAAGGCGCCGGCAGTGGCCTGCGCTGGGCCGCTTCCTCCTGGCCGCCGCCGGGGCCTGGTGGGCGGTCAACATCCCGGTCATGCTGGCCGACTTCGACGGGTGGGCGCGCTTCTACGTGTTCTCCCGGGAGCGGGGCATTGACTTCGGCTCGCCGTGGTACGCGCTGAGCCTCATGGGTGTCCGGTTCGGTGCTGCGCCCATCAACGTGCTCGCCTCGGGTGCCTTCGCAGTCGCGTGCGCCGGGATCGTGGTCCTGGCGCTGAAGGCGCCGCGACCTCCCAGGCTGGCTTCGCTGGCGTTGCTGACAGTTGGCGCGTTCGTGCTGACGAACAAGGTCTACTCACCGCAGTACGTGCTGTGGGTGCTGCCCCTCGCGGTCCTGGCCAGACTCCGTTGGCGTGACCTGCTGATCTGGCAGGCCGGGGAGGCCGCCTACTTCGTGGGCATCTGGTGGTACCTGGTCGGGTACGGGACGTCTGACAAGGGGCTGGCTCCCGGCTGGTACGTGGCGGCCATCGCCGCGCACTGGTTCGCGACCGCCTGGTTGATGGCGGTCGTGGTCCGCGACGCCTGGTCACCGCAGCACGACCCGATCCGGGCCGATGGCTTCGTGGAGGATCGCGACGACCCAGGGGGCGGCGTGCTGGACGAAGGGGCGCCCGGCCCGGACGAGGCCGATTCAAGCGGGCTGGGTGGGTCGCTCAGCCCACCACGGCATCGGGCCGCGCTGTGGTGAAGCGGACGTCGCAGTCGATCAGCTCGCCGACGGGGGGCGGGATGGTTCCGTGCGGGAGGCGCAGCATGGAGACGTGCATGTGCGGGGGCTCCAGGAACCATGCGTGCCCACCTGTCGGGAGGTGGAACGGGGAGCGGGAGCGGCCAGCCGCCTCCAGCGCGCCCTCGCCGGCGGCTGCCGCGCGCTGCCGCACGTTGCTGACGGTTCGCGGTGCCGCCAGGGCCACGCCGTGCGACGTTCCGCCACTCACGACGATCACGTGCCCGTCGCGGGGCGCCCGGCGCTGGTGGTAGCCGGCCGCCTGACCCTGTGAGGTGGCGTGGACGGCCAGCACCGTGCCACTGGCCTGCAGCGCTCCCCGGTCGCCGAGCCACAGCCGTGTCCCAACGCGCAGCAGTATCGGCAGGTCGGGCAGGACAGCGTGGGCATCGGCGCACTCCCGGTCGTCGAGGTGGCTCAGCCAGAGGGACCCGGCATCGGACAGCCCGGCGAGGTTCGCCAGCAGCCTGGGCCACAGCAGCCCCCACGCGACGACCTCATGCACCCGGGCCGAGCCCACGACGACCGGCTCGGGCGGGCTGTCCGAGCTGAGCATCGCCATGGAGCCGATGCGCGGCTGCTCCGGTGAGGAGATCGGCAGGTGGAGGGCCAGCCCCTCGAGCACGATCGACCCGGAGGCGATGGCCGGGGCCAGCACGGCGATGGCAGCAGCGACCTGGTCCTCCGTCATCCCGAACCGACGCATCGATGTCAGTCCCTCGAGGACGAGGCGTCGGGGTGTGCTCGGATCAGCCAGCTCCAGGATGTCCGCAGCCGCCTCCGGGGTGGCGACGGTGTGGATGACTCGCGCTGCCCCCGGGTGGTCGCAGAGCGCCCGCCAGGCCTCGTCGGCGACCTTGGCCCGCAGGGTGATCGGCTCGAGCACCAGGACGTCGACATCGGGCTGGGCGGCCAGCACCTCCGGAGCCTCGTGGACGGTGCCAACGGCTATCGTGCCCAGCCCCATCCGCCGGGCTTCGGCGGCCAGTCGCACGTTGCCGACGCCGTACCCGTTGCCCTTCGCGACCGGCACCACCGTCGCGCCGGCCGTCGCGATGGCATCGCGCACGGCGTCCTGGTGGGCGCGCCAGCGCGGCGTGTCGATCGTGATGATGAAGCTCATGTTCCCCTCGACGTCCTGGGTGTCCGTGCGTGTTCCTCAGGTGGCGCCCGATCAGCGGCGTCGCATGTAGGCCTCGAAGGCCCGGGTCAGCCCCGGCCGGATGGCGTAGTCCCACTCGCCTGCGTACTCCTGCGCGTAGCCCCCGGTGCCAACCTTGAACTGCAGCAGCCCGAACAGGTGGTCCTCGGGGTCGAGGGTATCGGTGATGCCGCGAAGGTCGTAGGTGTGGCACCCCGCGTCCCGGGCGTCGCGGATCATCTGCCACTGGATCGCATTGCTCGGCCGCAGGTCGCGGCCGGCACTCGTGGAGGCTCCGTAGGAGTACCAGCAGTGCCCGTTCACGCGGACCCAGATCGTGGCGGCGTGGCAGGTGCCCTCATGGACGGCCAGGTACAGTCGGATCCGCTCGGGATCCTCCCGGCGCAGCGAGTTCCACATGCGCTGGAAGTACGGCAGCCCGCGGGGCCGGAAGCGATCCCGCTGCGCGGTCTCGACGTAGACCTCGTGGAACGTGTGGAGGTCCTCCGCGCCGCCCTGACGGATCTCGACCCCGGCCTTGGCGGCCTTCTTGATGTTTCGCCGCCAGAGCTGGTTGAAGCCCTTGAGCAGGTCCTCCTCGGATCGGCCGGCGAGCGGGATCTGGAACACGTAGCGCGGCTGGACGTCGCCGAACCCGGCTCCGGTGGCGGGCTTCTGGGTCCAGCCGAGCGCTTCGAGGACGTCGTTGACCGCGATGGCCCGGCCGTCGGTCTCGTCGGCCGGCAGGCTGCGTAGGGATCCGGCGCCGCCCGCCGCGATTGCGGTCTTGAGCGTCTCGGCCGACCAGCGGCGCAGCCAGATGGGCGGCCCCATCTTGGCGGCGAAGGCCCCGTTGCCCTTCAGGTGGGCCAGCAGGGGGGCGAGCCAGTCGGCCAGCGGATGCACGCCGTCCGGGGCATCGGCTATTCCCCTGGCAGCCGGTCCCTCGCCCAGCCAGTCGATGTCGGGCCCCTCGGGCAGGTACGCCAAGTAGCGAGGCAGTCGCGGGACCTGTCGGTACAGGACCAGGCCCGCGCCGACCAGCGCCCCGGAGTCGAACCAGCCGATCGACTCGCTTCGCCAGTCGGACTTCACCGCGCCCCACGCAGGGACTTGCAGCACGCTGACCAGCCCCGACCCGTTGGCTCGAGCGGCGACGTGAGTCAGGTGCTGCTCGGTCGTGATGCGCGAGACGGTCAGGGCCATGGGTCGAGGCTACCGATCCAGGTGCCCGGGTTGCGGTCCGAGCCGCCCCGCTGGGGCGCGTGCCGGGGTGTGCCTGCCGCGGCGATTTCGACATCGTGCAGCCTGGGACTATCCTTGGGGGTCGCTGGGCACGCTGGTGCTGCTGGACAGGCACTGGCGGATGTCAGCCCCCCGGGTCAGGATGGCAACGTGGGGGTCGGTACCGTCCAGGACGCTGAAACCCTCCTGCCACGGATGGACCGTGGCCGCTCCAGTCCGAAGGAGGTGGGTTCTTGAGCATGCGTCAGTACGAGGTCATGGTGATCCTCGATCCCGAGCTCGAGGAGCGCACCGTGGCACCCAGCCTCGATGCCTTCCTCAACGTGATCCGTCAGGACGGCGGAACCATCGGCTCGGTGAACGTGTGGGGTCGCCGCCGCTTGGCCTACGACATCAAGAAGAAGTCCGAGGGCATCTATGCCGTGCTGGACGTGACCTGCTCGTCCGCGGCGGTCTCGGAACTCGACCGTCAGCTCGGCCTGAACGAGTCCGTCCTTCGCACCAAGGTCATGCGACCGGACAACCGATAGGACCCACATGGCTTCCGGTGACGTCAACATCACAGTCGTTGGCAACCTGACGGCCGACCCGGAGCTGCGGTTCACGCCGTCCGGCCAGGCTGTCGCCAACTTCACGGTCGCGTCCACCACGCGCCTGCTCGACAAGCAGACGAATGAGTGGAAGGACGGCGACACGATCTTCCTGCGCTGCAGCGTCTGGCGCCAGTACGCCGAGAACGTGGCCGAGTCGCTGAGCAAGGGGATGCGGGTCATCGTGACCGGCCGACTCAAGGTCCGCCAGTACGAGACTCGCGAGGGCGGCCGGGGAACGTCCGTCGAGTGCGACGTGGACGAGGTCGGTCCCGCGCTGAAGAACGCGACTGCCAAGGTCAATCGCGTTGCCCGCGAGGGCGGGTTCGGCGGCGGCTACGGCGGCGGCCAGTCCGGGGGCGGCCAGTCCGGGGGCGGCCACGGTGGTGGCCAGTCCAGCTACGGAGGCAACCAGCAGGGCGGTGGCTACGCCGGCGGCGGTGACCCTTGGGCCAGCCAGTCGGGCGGCTTCGGGGACGACCAGCCCCCGCCCTTCTGACCTGTTCCCCTGCTGATCCCACTGCGGGTGCCGATCGGCGCGCAGTCAACCAGCACCCGCTCAACCGAACATGACCATCCCGGCCGATGCGCCGGGCATCCGTTGGAACGGAGCACCACGATGGCGAAGGCCGTTATCCGCAAGCCCAAGAAGAAGGCGTGCGCCCTGTGCAAGGACGGGGTCCCCCCAGTCGACTACAAGGACGTGCCGCTGCTGCGCAAGTACATCTCCGACCGCGGCAAGATCCGCGCGCGTCGGGTGACCGGCAACTGCACCCGACACCAGCGCGACGTTGCGATGGCCGTGAAGAACGCCCGCGAAGTCGCCCTGCTTCCCTACACCTCGACCGCCCGCTGAGCACGGAGGATACGACGATGAAGCTGATCCTCACGTCCGAGGTGCCCGGGCTGGGAACCCCCGGCGACGTCGTTGAGGTCAAGGACGGGTACGGGCGCAACTACCTCCTGCCCCGCGGACTGGCCGTGGCCTGGACCCGGGGTGGCGAGCGGCAGGTGGCCCAGATCAAGCGGGCGCGGTCCTCCCGCGAGGTCCGCGATCTCGGCCATGCCCAGGAGATCAAGGCTGCGCTGGAGGCCAAGGCCGTGCGCCTGGTCTCCAAGGCGGGAACTGGTGGCCGGCTCTTCGGCTCGATCGGCGGTGCCGACGTGGCCGAGGCCGTGCGGGCCTCCGGGGGGCCGATCCTCGACAAGCGCAAGGTCACGATCGGCTCACCGATCAAGTCGGTTGGGATGCACACTGCCACGGTCGTCCTGCACCCCGAGGTGTCGGCCACGGTGACGCTGGAGGTCGTTGCGGGCTGACCGCACCGCGGTCTCCGCGCGGGTGCCACCTCCATCTGGGCCCCCTACCTGCGGAGCGACGCGCCCGCATGTTTGACGCGGGCAGTTGGCCTGCCTACGGTTCCCTCATGGGGATCTGGGAGGTTTGTCGGGACCACGGGCCAAGCAGGTCGGCGGTCGGGCTCGTGGCGTCGGTGGCCATGTCGGCATCGTTGGTGTCAGTTGGTGCGCCTGCGGCGAACGCAGCGACGGTGAATCGCGCGCCGGTGGCCGCCCCAGATTCTGGGGCGATGTACTCCCACTCGAAGCTGATCGTCGATGCCCGGGCCAACGACTCCGATCCCGATGGGGATCCGCTGCGGATCACGGCAGCCTCCGTGCAGACTGCGGGCGCCGGCTCTGTCACGGTCTCGCGGCAGAGGTTGGTGATCCGCTCCGCGGCGAGCTTCAAGGGGCAGATGGCCATCACCTACACGATCAGCGACGGACGAGGTGGTCAGGCCCGGGGGTCGGTGACCATCAAGGTCGTTGGTCCACAGCCCAACCACGCCCCTGTCGCCAAGCCTGATCAGGCGACCGTCCGGGCGGGGAAGACCTACCGGATCCGCGTGCTGGCCAACGATTCAGACCCAGACCGCAACCGCGTGCGCCTGATCCGGGTCGGCTCGGCCGCCCATGGCAAGGCCAGGCGCTCAGGGTCCAAGGTCGTGTACCGCGCCCGGTCGGACTACGCAGGTGCCGACACTGTCACCTACACGATCCGGGATTCGCGTGGCGCCACCGCCCAGGGGGTGCTCAGGCTGAGCGTGACCGCCAAGCCGGTCAAGTCACCGAGCACCCCGAGCCCGACCCGGACCACGCGGAAGTCGGTCGAGGCCGCCCTGGCCCGCATGGGCCTTCCCGTCGGGACCGTTGATGGCTGGTACGACGCGCGGGCGAGGAGGGCGTTCTGCGCCTGGCGGACGGCGACCGGTCGGAAGGCGAGCCGGACCCTTCCCACCAGTTCCGAGGCCAGGGCGATCACGGCGAGCAGCCGGCTGCCCAAGGCGCGCAGTTGGATGGTGCGGGGCATCAACATCTCGCGCAAGTGCCAGGCGGCCTTCTGGGTGGGCAAGAGCCGGAAGTATGTCCGGGTCATGGCGGCGACCACCGGCAAGCCCGGCTACCGCACGCGTACGGGGGTGTTCCGCGTCTTCCGGGCGTACAAGGGTTGGAAGTACTCGACCATCTACCCCGAGGCTCGCATGTACAAGCCCATGTTCTTCTCGGGCGGGCAGGCCATGCACGGGTCCTCGACCGACCGCCTGGTGAAGACGTATCCCGCCTCGCATGGGTGCGTGCGCATGCTGCACCGGGACATCGACGCCATGCGGGCCGGGGGTGTGGGCATCGGCACCCGGGTGAAGGTCTTCGGCACCTGGTAGGTGGAACGCCTGCCCGCCGCGACGATGCAGCCTTCGGGCTCGCGCAGTGCGCACTCGGTCGGCGATCGGCGAATGTTACTGGTGAGTGCGGTCGTGATGCGAGCCTGCGCCCTGTGGATAACCCGCGGGTAGGACTTGTCACGCACCCTTCCTGATCGACGACACGTCCTGTCCACTCAAGCGGGAATACACGTCCGAGGTTTCTTGAACGCACATGCCGCGCGCGACGTCACCGCAGGTCAGGCACTGGTTCGTGGTCCTGCTCCAGGCTCGGTCCCCACCTTTTCCACAGCCTGCGGATTGTTTGGTCCCGCGTGTCACACACGCTGTGCACAGGTCCATCCACAAGGGGGTATGGACGGACTGGCGGATTCGGCCTAGGTTCACCGACGGATCCGACCCGGTTCACGATCCGGCAACGTTCGCGCAATGTCGGACCCCAGCAGTATGACTAGCCACGAGGAGGCGCCATGAGTGTCGCTGAGCTGCAGGTGGCTGTGGAGGGCCCGGGGTTTGATCGGACGCCGCCTGCGGATCTGGCTGCTGAGCAGGCGGTGCTGGGGGCGATGCTGCTGAGCAAGGACGCCATCGCTGATGTCGTGGAGTCGTTGAAGCTTGAGGATTTCTACCGGCCGGCGCATGCGACGGTGTTCGGGGCGATCCTGGACCTGTATGGGCGGGGGGAGCCGGCGGATGCGGTGATGGTGGCCGGGGAGCTGACCCGGTCGGGGGAGATCGCCCGGG
>JBAVLA010000139.1:0-5184 GCA_049688595.1 Candidatus Nanopelagicales bacterium
GGACGCGGGGGTGCTCACGTGGGCGGCAGCCCCGCGAACAGGTCGGTCTCCCGGCCGTACGCGTCCAACGGGCCGGCGACCCGCCCGCGGACGAGCCGGTAGTGCTCGAACGCAAGCGCCGGCGAGCCCAGGTTGTTCGACGCGGCGAAGAAGCCGCGGTCCATCGCGATCTGCGTGGCGTGGGCCCGCATCGCGGCGAGCTTCGCCTCGAAGTGCGCGCCGCCGTCGATGGTCGTGGTCACCAGCGCGTCGTCGACGGCGAACGGGAGGTCGTCGGGGTCCAGGGCGGCGAACCCCGTGGTCTCCCCCGCGGCCCGCAGCGCCGCAATCCCCGCCCTGATGACGCTGCGCGGGAACGCCGACCAGTACACCTTCGCCACGGCGTGCGGCGCGCCCAGATCGGGGCGGAACGACGTTGCCTCGGCCAGCACCAGCGCGTACATGGCCACGCGGTGGGTCTGGATGTGGTCGGGGTGGCCATAACCCCCGAACTCGTCGTAGGTGACCAGCACCTGCGGGCGGACCTCACGGATGACCGCCACCAGGTCGGTGGCTGCGGCCAGCAGGTCGGCCCGCCAGAAGCAGTCCGCCCGCCCGTTGGCAGGCGTGCCGAGCATGCCCGAGTCGCGGTAGCGGCCCGGGCCGCCGAGCAGCCGCCCATCGGTGACGCCGAGTGCCGCCATTGCCGCGGCCAGCTCGCCCATGCGGTGCTCGCCCAGCCGGTCCGCGCGGTCGGCGGCCAGATGGGCCACCTCGGGGAGCAGGATCTCGCCCTCCTCACCGAGGGTGCACGTGACCAGCGTGACGGAGGTGTCCGGGCGCGCGGCGCAGGTGGCCATCGTCGCGCCGGTCGCGATCGTCTCGTCGTCGGGATGGGCATGCACGAACAGTGCGCTACGCGCGGGCAGGCTCATGGCCGAACAGGCTAGCGGCGCTGCCCGGCAGCCGGCCCGATCGGCTGCAGACTCAAGCCGAGGAGCGCTACTCCGACCCGGTCACCTGAGTCTCGGGGAGCACCTCGCCCCCTACGGCGCGGCTGCCCTCCCAGCCGGCCTCCGGCTCCTCCGGGAAGTGGCACGCCACGGCCTGCCCGGGCCCGACCTCATGCAGCAGCGGCTCCTCGCTTGTGCAGATCGCCTGTGCCTTCCAGCAGCGCGTGCGGAACCGGCAGCCGGAGGGTGGGTTGGCCGGGCTGGGCACGTCTCCCTCGAGCTCGATGCGCGTGCGGGCGCGCTGGGCCTCCGGATCGGGCAGCGGCACCGCAGACAGCAGAGCCTTGGTGTACGGGTGGGCGGGCGCCCCGTACATGCGGTCCTGCGGTCCGGTCTCGACGATCTTGCCCAGGTACATAACGGCGACGCGATCGGCGATCTGGCGAACCACGGCCAGGTCGTGGCTGATGAACACGTAGGACAGGTGCATCTGGTCGCGCAGGTCGAACAGGAGGTTGATCACCTGGGCCTGGACGGAGACGTCCAGCGCCGACACGGGCTCGTCGGCCACGATGATCTTCGGCTTGAGCGCCAGCGCCCGGGCCACGCCGATCCGCTGCCGCTGGCCGCCGGAGAACTGGTGCGGGTACCTGTTGATGAACTCCGGATTCAGCCCCACCTGGTCCATGAGCGCCGCCACGGCGTCCTTCTTCGACACGCCTGTCGGAAGCGCCTCCGGGTGGATGTCGAACGGCTCGCCGATGATGGACGACACGGTCATGCGCGGGTTCAGCGACGTGTACGGATCCTGCAGGATGATCTGGATGTCGCGCCGCTTGGCCCGCATCGCCCGCGCGCCCAACGTCGTGATCTCGTCGCCGTTGATCTTGACGGAGCCGGACGTGGGCTTCTCCAGGCCCATGAGCAGGCGGCCGGTGGTCGACTTGCCGCATCCGCTCTCGCCGACGAGCGCCAGCGTCTCGCCCGCGTCGAGGTGCAGGCTGACGCCGTCGACGGCCCGGACCGTGCCGATCTGCTTCTTGAAGATGATCCCCTGCGTGATCGGGTAGTGCCGCACGAGGTCGGTCGCCTCGATCACGCGCGCGCGCTCAGCGGACGCCATGCGCCAGCACCTCCTGGGCATACCAGCACCGGCTGCTGTGGTCTCGCGCCACGTCCATCAGCTCCGGCGGATCACCCGCGCGGCACCTGTCCGTGGCCATCGGGCATCTTGGGTTGAACGCGCAGCCGGCGGGGACGCCGTAGAGGCTGGGCGGCAGGCCGGGGATAGCCGGGAGGCGGGCGATCCGGTGGTCGATCTTCGGGATCGACGCCAGCAGCCCGTAGGTGTACGGGTTGGCCGTGTTCGTGTAGATCTCGTCGACCGAGCCCCGCTCCATCGTGCGACCCGCGTACATGACCAGGATCCGTTCCGCGACGTCGGCGACGACCCCTAGGTCGTGGGTGATCAGGATGAGACCCATGTTGGTCTCCTCCTTCAGCTCCGCGAGGAGGTCCATGATCTGGGACTGAACGGTGACGTCCAGGGCCGTGGTCGGCTCGTCGGCGATCAGGACGGCCGGCTTCAGGGCGATCATCATCGCGATCATGATGCGCTGGCGCATGCCGCCGGAGAACTCGTGCGGGTAGTTCCCGAACCGCTCGGCAGCGGCGGGGATCCGCACCCGCACCATGACCTCGACGGCCGCGTCCCTGGCAGACCTGCGGTCCAGGCCCTGGTGGATCCGGAACATCTCGGCGATCTGCTCGCCCACGCTCATCACCGGGTTCAGGGCTGACAGCGCGTCCTGGAAGATCATCGCGATCTGCCTGCCCCGCACCTGGCGGTACTCAGCTTCGGGAAGGCCGATCAGCTCAAGACCCTCCAGCTTGATGGAGCCGCCGGCGATGCGGGCCGGGGGCGTGTCGAGGATGCCCATGATTGCCTGGGCGGTCACCGACTTCCCGGATCCGGACTCACCCAGGATCGCCACCGTCTGACCGCGATCCAGGGTGAAGGAGACCCCGTTGACCGCCCGAGCCGTGCCGTCGCGGGTGCTGAACTCGACGTAGAGGTCCTCGACCTCCAGCAGGCGCTGGGCCACGTCACCTCCTCAGCTTCGGATCGAGCGCTTCGCTGACGGCGTCGCCCAGCAGGATGAAGGCCAGGACCGTGATGCTCAGGAACGCGGCTGGGAACAGCAGCGTCCAGGGAGCCTGGAAGAACACTGCCTGCGAGGAGCTGATCATGGTCCCCCAGGAGAATGCCGGTGGACGGATGCCCAGCCCGAGGAATGAGAAGGTCGCCTCGGCCACGATGAACCCGCCGAGCGAGATCACGGCCAGCACGATGCTGGGGCTGATCGCGTTGGGCAGGATGTGGCGCATCATGATCCGGCCGTTGCTGGCCCCAAGCGCACGCGCGGCCAGCGTGTACTCCTGGCCCCTCGCCTCGATCGTCTGGGCTCGGACCATCCGCGCCGCGGCCACCCAGCCGAGCAGGCAGAGGACCAGCGTGACGCCCCAGATCCCGGGCAGGCTGACCGCCGAGAGGGCCGCGATGCCGACCACGATGACTGGCAGGCCGAAGAAGACGTCGACCACGCGGGAGATGACCGAGTCGACGGTGCCCCCGTAGAAGCCGGCGATGAGCCCCGTCACGGCGCCGATCAACGTGGTCACCACGGTGGCGATCACCCCCACGGAGACGCTGGGCCGCGCACCGAACACGCTCAACGAGTACACGTCGCACCCCTGCTGGTCCGTCCCGAACCAGTACTCGGAGCTGGGCGGAAGCAGCGAGTTGGACAGGTCGCAGCCACCGGAGAGGGAAGACGTCTTGGCCTCGTCGGCGATCAGGTTCGGGAACAGCACCATGATCATCACGAAGAACAGCAGCACCGCGCTGGACCAGAAGATCCAGTTGTGGCGCAGGTCGTACCACGCGTCGCCGGCCAGCGTGCGCGGCTGGGCTCCCGGGGGCTCGGGAGGAGCCAGACGATCGGCTGCATCGGCTTGGCCGGCGAGGATCAGCTCGGCTTCGGGCGTCAGGTCACTCATAGCGGATCCTCGGGTCCAGGAAGGCGTAGAGCACATCGACCAGCAGGCTCATCAGCAGGAAGACCATCACGAGGATCGTGACGATCCCGACCACGACCACGGTCTCCTGCAGCCGGATCGACGTGTAGAGCTGGTTCCCGATCCCGGGGATGTTGAAGATCCCCTCGGTGATCACCGCCCCGCCCAGCAGGGCCCCTAGATCAGTCCCCAGGAACGTGACGACCGGGATGAGGGAGTTGCGCAGCCCGTACTTGCGCAGCACCGTGCCGGACGGCAGCCCCTTGGCCCGAGCCGTTCGCATGAAGTCGGCCGCGAATGTCTCCAACAGCTCGTTGCGCGTCAGCTTGAGCACGTACGCCATTGACAGCGCCGCCAGCACGCACGCCGGCATGATGTAGCTGGTCGGCCAGCCCTGTGAGATCCCGGAGGGGGCGAACCACCCGAGCTTCACTCCGAAGACGTACTGGACCACGAAGCCAAGGACGAACACCGGGATCGAGATCACGACCAGCGTGCCGAACAGGGAAAGCCGATCCGCCCAGCCGCCCTTGTTGCGAGCAGCGATGATCCCGATCCCGATCCCGAAGAACATCTCGATCGCGAATGCGGTCAGGCCCAGCTGGAGCGTTACGGGCCAGCGGTCCAGGAAGATCTCCCAGACCGCCCGGCCGGCGAAAGTGGACCCGAAGTCGCCGGTGAAGATCCCGGCGATGTACTTGAAGTACTGCACGACGAACGGGTCGTCCAGGTTGAACTGCTCGGTCAGGTAGGCCTCGTACGCCGGGTTCTTCTGCTTCCCCGCCGAGATGTTCGCCAGCGGGTCGCCCAAGGCGAACATGATGAAGTACATGATGAAAGTGACCCCGAAGAAGACCGGGATCATCTGCAGCATGCGCCGGATCACGAAACGACCCACGTGCACCCCACCTCTCGAGTGACACCAGCACGCCGAACAGCAACCGGGGGGACGCTCCCGCGGGAACGTCCCCCCGATCATGCCCCATCACGAGCGGGCAACAGCTGATCACGCAGCAGAGTTGACCGAGATCTCGGTGATGTTGACGAAACCGCCTGGATTGATCTGCACGTTGGACACGTTGGTCGAGTAACCGCCGACGTTGTTGCGCCACTGGATGGCATGCCCGGCGAAGTCCTCGTAGAGGACGTCCTCGGCAGCCTGCCACTTGGCCAC
>JBAVLA010000140.1:0-1510 GCA_049688595.1 Candidatus Nanopelagicales bacterium
GTCCTGCTGGACGTGGCGCCGGCGACGCTGCGCAACTGGGTCGAGGTCGCCGAGCGGGAGCAGGCGGGGGCGCGGGCTCCGGTCCGGGCGGCGCCGGGCGCGGAGGAGGTGCGGGCGTTGAAGCGGCGGGTCGCCGAGCTGGAGCGGGCGAACGACATCCTCAAGACCAGTGCCGCGTTTTTCGCTCAGGCGGAGCTCGACCGCCGACTCAAGTGATCTGCGCCTACATCGACTCCTACCGGGAGCGGTTCGGCGTCGAGCCGATCTGTACCGTGCTGTCCGAGCATGGGGTGCTGATCGCGCCGTCCACGTACTACGCCCGCCGGGCCCACCCGGTCACCGAGTCCGAGCTGGACGAGGCGTACCTGGTCAACGCCCTCGTCACGCTGCACCGGCAGAACTGGGGCGTGTACGGCGTGCGCAAGCTGTGGCACGCCGCGTCCCGTTCCGGCTTGGACCTCGGCCGGGACCAGGTCGGGCGGCTGATGCGGATCGGCGGGCTCACCGGCGCGGTTCGCGGCCGTCACCGCACGACCACGACGGTCCGGGACGACACCGCGGCGCGGCACCCGGACCTAGTGCGACGCGGCTGGGACACCCCCACCGGGTGCGATGAGCTGTGGGTGGCCGACTTCTCCTACGTCTGGACGCTGGCCGGGTTCGTCTACGTCGCGTTCGTCGTGGACGTCTTCTCCCGCCGGATCCTGGGCTGGCGGGTCGCCTCGTCCAAGGCCGCGCCCCTGGTCGTGGACGCCTTCCGCCAGGCCGTCGACGTGCGCCACCGGCACGGGTTCACGTGGGCCACGGGCGGTCTGATCCATCATTCCGATGCCGGTTCTCAATACGTGTCCGTGGCGCTGACCGCCGAACTTCTCGAGCACGGCCTCGCCGGCTCGATCGGAACCGTCGGGGACGCCCTGGACAACGCGCTCTGCGAGTCGACGATAGGACTGTTCAAGACCGAGGCCATCCACCATCACGGCCCCGCCTGGAAAGACCGCCGCGACGTCGAGTGGCAAGTCGCCCGCTGGGCCCACTGGTACAACACGACCCGACTGCACTCCTCGATCGGACACCTGCCCCCGATCGAGTACGAACACCACCACCGGCAGGGCACCATCGTGACCACCACCGCGGAGGTCGCGTAACCACCAACCCTCCGACGAACCCAGGACGGTTCACTACATCCACGCCGAGAAGCTGCGCCACACCAACACGCAGGCTGCCGCCGCCCTGGCCAGGGCGGGTCGCTACCACCAGGTGGCGGGCAACTTGCGGGTCAAGGAGGTCCACGTCGCCCCCGACGGGAAGGGCGACGGGGACGGCGGCGTCAGGACGGAGCGGTTCGTGGTCTGCCACAACCCCGACCAGGCCGACCGCGACCAGGCCGTCCGGGCGAACCTGATCGAACACCTCGAGCACCTGATCGACGGCTCCGACGCCTGGACGGCCCGGCAACGGGACGAGCTCGTCGGATCGCTCAAGGGCAAGCCCGGCCTGCGCCGCCTGC
>JBAVLA010000141.1:0-20624 GCA_049688595.1 Candidatus Nanopelagicales bacterium
CCGACGACCTCATCGTCGGAACCGACTGCAGGCCTGCGTGGCCGGCGCTAGGCTATGCCCGGCACCGGAGAAGCGCGCCGGAGGCCCGGGCCGCTGATCGGCAGTCCGATCGGTGGTGCCGCCCAGCCCCGCTTCGGTCGACGCTCATCACCAGGCGCCGAGCCAGAAGTGATGGGCCGCAGGCGCTCATTGATGCTCATGACGATCCCGACGACAGGCAGGTGCTGCGTGGACAAGCCGATGGACCAGGTCAAGCCAGGCTGCGAGCCGCTCGAGGCAGAGGGCTTCGGGCCAGCCGCCAGGACCGGCGTGGTGCTCGTGCATGGCTTCACCGGATCTCCAGACTCCACCCGACCGTGGGCCCAGTACCTCAATGAGCGCGGCTACACCGTGAACGCGCTTCGCCTGCCAGGCCATGGCACCACCTGGCAGGACGCGAGCACGAAGACCCACGCCGACCTGCAGTCCGCCGTGGACCGGGCCTTCGCCGAGATGCTCGCGCGTACCGACCGGGTGTTCCTCATGGCCCAGTCGTTCGGCTGCACGCTGGCCCTGCGAGTCGCCGCCGACCGTCCCGAGGAGGTCGCCGGGATGGTCCTGGTCAACCCGTGGGTGCGCCCCGACGGCGTGGCCGGGTGGCAGCGACACCTCGTGCCGATCCAGCGCTTCCTGCCACTCCTGGTCAAGAGCGTCCCCGGCGTCGCCAGCGACATCGCCAACCCGAAGAGCACCGAGCTCGGCTACGAGCGCATCCCGATATCGCTTGCAGTGGACCTGGCCAAGGGCTGGAACCAACTGCGCCCGATCATGGATCGGGTGTCCGCGCCGATCCTGCTGTACCGCTCCGTTGTCGATCACGTCCTGTCCCCGAACAACTCCGAACTCATCAGGGCGAAGGTCCGCTCGACCCTGCAGGAGGTGGAGTTGCACCGCAGCTTCCACGTGGCCACGCTGGACTACGACGCCGAGGCTGTCTTCGCTGGGTCAGTGGACTTCATCGAGACGCACTCGTAGCCGAAGCCGTATCGAGCTTCGGGACACGGCTCGCCGCATCCGAGTCCCCAGCCGCACCCAGTACCGCATCCGGGACCCGTCGCGACCCTTGGGTCGCCAGGTCCACCTAGATGCGTCGGTCTTCGAGACGTCGCGAACGTGCCGTTGTGGGCCAACCGAACTGAATCGACGACGCGTGATGCGCGCCCAGGATCAGAAGTCGCCGGTCTCCCGACGCCGACGCCAGCGTTCCTCCATGCGCTCGGTCAGCGAGTTGCTCCGGCGGTTCTTGCGAGGGCGGCTCGGCCTGGTGGATCCCCCTGGCTTGGTGGGGCGAACCGGAAGGGGCTGGGCAGTGCCCTGAGTGCTGGCGGTGTTCCCAGCAGTGGCCAGCCAGATCCCGCCGAGCATGGCGAGGAATCCACCCACGCCGATCGGGACCACCGCAGTCGCGACGCCCGCTACCAGCAGGCCGAGCCCGGCCAGGAACGCGACGACACCCAATGCCACGCGTCGCCGATCCGCGGCGGTCGCACTCGGGTGACGCATACTGGTCGCGAACTTCGGATCCTCTGCATAGAGGGCGCGCTCCATTTGATCAAGCAGGCGCTGTTCGTGCTCTGAGAGCGGCACGGTGACCTCCTCCATGGCTGCACGTCCGATCCAACAAGGATAATGTCGCTTCGGCGAATACGAAACCCCGGGAGCGGACCTACGCAATGGTCTCACCTCGAGCGTCGATGTGCATCACCCCCTGGCCGAGGACCCCGTGGCCGAGGCACCCCGTGGCCGAGGCACCCGCCAGGGCTGGCCAGCCAGGCTTTCCACGCGTTTGCTCAGGCCCGCTGTCTCGACGTGTCAGCCGGTCCTGACCGCCGGGGAACACCCGCCGCCGTGGACGCCTCAGCGGTGTCCGGCAGCAACCGCGCCGGTCGTACGCTGCCGCGTCCGAACCTGCTCGTGAGCCGGTCGATCGCCTCCTCGGCCTCTCGCCACCCATGCTCGGGGGCCCCGAGCACGAGCTGTGTCTGAACAGCAGCGCTGTCGACTATCCCCTCCATCCGAACACCGACCAGCCGGATCCGCGCCCGATCCAGATGGAGTCCCAGATACAGGGCGCGCGCCTCGTGGTAGAGATCACGGCTGACGCAGGTGGGCACCTTGAGCTTGCGGGATCTGGTGATGGTTGTGAAGTCGGCGAAGCGGACCTTGATGGAGACCGTCGTCCCGGAGTATCCGGCACGTCGCATCCGGGCGCCCACCTTCTCGCTGAGCCGGAGCAGCTCGGCGAGGATCACCTCCGGATCGTCCACGTCACGGGCGAAGGTTCCCTCCGCGCCCATGCTCCGGTCGCGCTCATGGGTGGTGACGGATCGATCATCACGACCCCAGGCGAGTTCAGCGAGATGATTGCCGGCGGCCTGACCCAACGCCCGCACGAGCGTAGCCCTCGGGGTGTGGGCGATGTCAGCGACCGTGCGCAGTCCCAAGCGGTGCAGCTGCTCCTCGGTGCGCTCCCCCACGCCCCACAGCGCCCCCACCGGCATCGGGTGGAGGAAAGCCACGACCTGGTCCTGGGGCACGACCAGCAGCCCATCGGGCTTGCACTGCGTTGAGGCCAGCTTCGCCACAAACTTGGTGGATGCCACCCCGACTGAACAGGTGATGCCCTGTTCGTCGAACACCTGGGCCCGGATGCTCTCGGCGATGCGGCGGGGTGGGCCGTGGGTGAGCCGAGCTCCGCCTACGTCCAGGAACGCCTCGTCGAGGCTCAGCGGCTCGACGAATGGGGTGATCGAGGTGAAGAGCTCCATCACCGAGGCCGAGACCTCCGCGTAGTGCCGGTGGTCGGGGGGAACGACGATGACGTCCGGCGCCAGCCGCAGCGCCCGGCTCATGGGCATCGCGGAGTGGATGCCGTACCTGCGCGCCTCGTAGGTGGCCGCCACCACGACACCGCGGCTGCCCACCCCACCGACGATCATCGGCTTGCCGCGCAGCTCGGGTCGTCGGGCGACCTCCACCGAGGCGAAGAAGGCGTCCATGTCGACGTGCAGGATCGGGCACCCGGCGTCGTCGTCGCCCAAGCCCGTGGGGGCGTGCGGCCTGTTGATCTGGCTACGACTCACCCGCCACCTCCTCGGGCCAACGTTCCCACAGCCTCGCCCGTCACCATCCGCTGCTACCCGGACTCGCGTGCCAGAGCTTTCCGGGCGCCCTGGTCTGATCCTGGGACCTCGGGACTGAGGCGGGATCCTCTCCGGCGGGCTTCACGTCGGCGTACGGCGACTGCTTGAACCCACTGGCATGGAGCAGCACCCGTCGGCGCTGGCCCATGCCGCCTGCCGCCGTGCGACCGATCCCGACCGGTGAGCTCGTCGACCTCACCCCCGCCCCAGCGGCTGCGGCCACCGGCACATCTACGACTTGGGCTGCGGGATGACGGCGACTGTCGACCTGTGGGAACTGGCCTATGTACTCCACGACCCCCTGCCTGCCTCCGGCCTTCCAGATCTCGTGCACCACCCCCAAGTCCCAGCACCCCGTCGCCCGAACCGAGAGGCCACGCGGACCGGTCCGCCGGGTCAGCCCGCGGACCATCAGCAGCCACCCGGCGAAGACCGTGGCCGCGTACGGGTCCTGGGCGTCTTCGAAGAAGGTGGCGTCGATCGGGCCGGTCGAGTCGTCGATGGTGAGGAAGACGACCCGTCGGCCCGTGCGGATCGGCGGGGTCTGGGTGGCAACCTTCACCCCGGCGACCCAGACCTCGCTCTGGGAGCGCTGGGCCAGCAGGTCGCGGGCGGGCACCACCCCGAGGTCGGCCAGCATCGGCCGGTAGAAGTCCAGCACGTGGTGGCTCACGTCCATCCCCAGAACGTCGAGCTCGGCACGGACGCTCTCCCCTGCCGACATCTCCGGCAGGCCACTGGTGCGGGCTGACCCCGCCGTGGGGAGATCAAGGGCCAGTTGCACCTGGCTGGGCTGGACCTTCGACGGCGCCTGGGACTGAGCCGCCGCGGCCAGGACTGGGTCAGGACGGGCCACTCCGGCCGGGATCCGGCCACGCTGGGCGACCCCAGCCAGGGACCGGCTGGGCGGGTCGGACGAGTGGCCGGCGCCGCCCGGTCCGGCGCTGCCGACCCCCCAGACCGGAGCTGCGCGGTCGGCTTGGGGATCCGCCCTCCTCGCGGCAGGCGCTGCAGCTCGGCCCGACCTCCCCCGACCCGACCGGCTCCGGGCGCTGCGCGCCAACCGGTCGCTGTCGGCCACCTCAAGCAGCAGATCCCGCCGAGTCACCTGGCCGCGCCGGCGCACCCCCCCGGGGCCGATCCCATAGATCGCGTCGAACCCCCCGGTCAGGACCAGGTTCTCGACCACGGGGGTGGACACGTCAGCCCGAGTCCAGAAGTCCGAAAGCGACCCGTACGGCTGGCCTGCCACGATCCGCTCGACCTCCGCCGAGGAGATCCCCTTCACCTCTGTCAGCGGCAGCCGGATGCCATGTGCGCTGCCGTCGGGCAGACCGGGGAGAGTCGGCCGGGCATCTGGAGTGGGGCACTGCTCCACGCGGTATACGTTCCCCGAGCGGTTGACATCGATCCCGAGGACGCTGATGCCCAAGTTCCGAGCGTCATCGAGGATCAGCCGCTTCGGGTACATGCCGGGGTCGTGGGTGAGCACACCGGCCAGGAAAGCCGCTGGATGATGGGTCTTCAGCCAGGCCGACTGATAGGTGGGAAGGGCGAAGGCGGCTGCGTGGGCCTTGCAGAACCCGAACGAGGCGAACGAGCGCAGGACGTCCCACACCCGCTCGACCACCTCGAGACGGTAGCCCCGGGCCATCGCCTGGGGGTAGAACCATGCCCGCACCTGCGCCTGGCCCTCGGGGGACCCCATGGAACGGCGGATCTCATCAGCCTGAGCCAGGCTGCACCCAGTGATGGTGGCGATCGTGCCGATCACCTGCTCATGGAACACGACGACCCCCCGGGTCTGGGCAAGCACCGGCTTGAGGTCGGGGTGGAGGTAGTCGGGATCAGCCCAGCCCTGTCGCGCCCGCAGGAAGGGGGTCACCATGTCGGACTTCACGGGGCCGGGCCGGAACAGTGAGATGTCCACGACGATGTCGTCGAAGGTCTCCGGGGCGAACTTCCCGATCAACTCCCGCTGGCCGGGTGACTCGATCTGGAAGCAGCCCAGGGTGTGGGTGGTCCGGATCATCGCGAAGGTGTCCGGATCGTCCAGCGGCACCGCGTCGAGGTCGATCTGTTCACCGCCGAGGCGAACCACCTCGGTCAGGGCGTGCGCCATGGCTGACTGCATCCGGATGCCCAGCACGTCCAGCTTGAGGAAGCCCATCTCCTCGACCGCGTCCTTGTCGAACTGGCTCATGGGGAACCCCATCCAGCTGGCCTCCACGGGGGTGCGGTCCAGCAGCGAGCCGTCACTGAGCAGGACGCCGCACGGGTGCAGCGCGACATGCCGGGGCAGGCCGTCGAGTGACTCGACGAGGTCCAGGAACCCGTCCAGGCGACCGGTGGCGGCCAGCCGGCCCATGCCGGAGCTGCGCAGCTCGGGTAAGTCTGCCAGCGCAGCCCGAGCGTCCCGGGCCCGGATGTGCGGGAACGCCTTGGCGAACACGTCGATCTCCCCCGGCGGCAGGCCCAGGGCTGCACCGACATCGCGGATGGCATGGCGGACCCGGTAGGTCTCCATCATCGACACGGCCACGCATCGCTCACCGCCGAACCTGGCCAGGATCCGCGTGTAGATCTCCGTGCGCCGGGCGGACTCGACGTCGATGTCGATGTCGGGCAGGGCCTGGCGCAGCGGGGACAGGAACCGCTCCATGATCAGTCCATGGGCCAGGGGGTTGACCCCGGAGATCCCCAGCAGGTGGTTGACCAGGCTCCCGGCGCCGGACCCGCGAGCGGCCACCCGGATGCCCATACCGCGGATGAGGTCGACCACCTCGGCGACCGTGAGGAAGTAGCCGCCGTAGCCGAGGGCCGCGATGGTCGCCAGCTCGCCCTCCAGGCGCTCGGTGGCCACCCGGTGATCGCGCAGCACGGTGAAGCGGGCGTCCACCGCCGCCTGGCACCGATGTCGCAGGATCCGGTCAGCCATCCGGGCCTGCGCGGCTGCGGGCGCCGCCCGAAGGGACTCCCCAGGTGCCAGCCCCGCAGCTCCCGTGGGGAACAGCACGTCAAGCTCGGGCACGTGCACCGTGCCGATCCCGAGGTCGACGGCCGGATCGATCCGGCAGGAGCCCGCCAGCTCGATCGTCTGGGCCACCAGCCGGCGCGCCGCGGCGAGGCCCATCCCAGCGGCGGCCGCGACCTCGTCGGCTACGGCCAGCATCTCTGCGGCGCCCTTGAGGTAACCCTGCGCGTTGGCCCGATCCAGGTGGCGGGGATCCAGCGGGACCAATCGGCGGATCGCATCCAGGACGTCGGCCACCGGCGCCTGACCAGCAACCAGGTAGCGCACAGCGTTGGTGAGGACAGGGGTGACGCCGACCTGCCCAGCGAAGGAGAGCATCCGCCCCGCCAGGGCGCTGGACAGGGTCGTCCGGTCGCTGCGGGACCCGCCCCGGTGCGATACCACCTCTATCCGCAGGTCGGCTCCGAACACGTCCCGCCAAGCAGCCAACAGCCTGGCGGCCTCGTCCGGCCGGCGCCGGGCCAGTGCCCTGCCCACGTCGGAATCCGGGCCGAGCAACGCCACCAACCCGTCGGACAGCTCGGCGAGCATCGGTACGGTCAGCACCGGCTGGCCGCGCTCTCCCGACAGGTGCGCCGCGGAGATGGCCCTGCTCAGTGAGGCCCATCCCCGGGACCCTCGGGCGAGCAGGACGATCCGGGGATGGTCCGGGTCCACGCAGACCCCACCACGGGCTGGGTTGGTGCGGTGCTGGGGAGGGCCGACAGGCTGGGGAGGGCCGGCCGGCCGGGGCTGGACAGCGACCGCTAGGTCGGCGCCCAGGATGGGGCTGATCCCTGCCTCCCGGCACGCCAGCGCGAACGCGACCGCGCCGTAGGCCCCGTCCCGGTCCGTGAGGGCCAGCGCCTCCTGGCCCAGCGAGGCGGCGCGCTCCACCAGGGCCTCCGGTCGGGCCGTGCCGTAACGCAGCGAGTAGCCGGAGGCCACGTGAAGGTGCACGAAGCCAGACATGCGATGCCCCCTATTGCACGCCCGGCAGGACGTCCTGCCGGTCCACGCCGATCATCGCGGCGACCTGCTGCAGGAACGCCTCGGCGTCACGCAGCAGGTCATCGGCCTCCCGCTGGCTGACCACTGGGAGCCCCGCGTCCGCAGCTGCGCGCCTCGTGGCGTTCGCAGCGAAGAAGGCCGACCACTCCTCCAACTGCGGCGCGACCACCGGAAGCAGCGACCAAACACTTCGGATGCGCCCCCGCTTCACCGGCTGCGCCCGGGTCGCCAGGACTGCCGCAGCAGCTCGCAGCGCAGCAAGGTGGGCGGTCGCATAGCGACGGTTGGGCTCTGGTGTGGTGTAGGCCTCGAGCAGGCCACGGGCAGCGGAGCCCAGCAGCTCCCTGGCCTGGTAGGGAACCGGCGGGCTCGTCGGAACGGCGGTCATCGTCTCCTCCTAATCCATCGCCCGGGACAGCACCCAGCGGTCGGCGGCCACATCGCGACGCAGGTCGTAGACACCGACGGAGCCCGATCGGCCAGGCTGCGCCTCCACCCGCCACACCTCATGCTCAGCAGGTGGGATCGCCCCCTCCAGGACCCGGCGGGATCCGCCCCACCATGCTGTGGACTCGATCCAGTGGGCGATCACCTCCCGCACGACGTACAGCCGGCCGCGCCAGAGGAACTGCTCCGGCTGACCGGGTGGGGGTTCCCCGACCCGTCGGACATCGATCGGATCTGAGTACTTCCGGCTCATGGCGCCCCTCCCGTGGCCCTTGGTCGAACAATTGATAAGTCGAACATCAGTTCGAACTGAGATCACCGTACGCCCTGGGTCTGACGACGTCAACCCCCTGTCCCCAGGGACCTGCCCGCTGGTGGCCGACCCCGGCAGGGCGGCAACCGCACTGCCCAACAGCGCCAGCTCCCGCCCCAACAGCGTGTCTGACGGGGCCCCTAGGCTGGCCACCATGGCTCGCATCGTGGTCATCGGCGCCGGAATGGGCGGCATGGCAGCTGCGGCGCGCCTGCGGATCAAGGGCCATGACGTGACGGTCATCGAGGCGTCCACCACGTACGGGGGCAAGCTCGGCACGCTGCGTCGCGACGGGTTCGAGTTCGACACCGGACCCACCCTGTTCACGCTGCCGGCCGTCTACCGGGACCTGTTCCTGAAGACCGGGCGGCGGCTGGAAGAATGCATCGAGCTCGTGGCGCTGGAACCGGGCTGCACCTACCGGTTCGCCGACGGATCCCGCCTCGACATGCCGGGGGCCGGTGTTGGACGAGCCGCCGAGGCCATGGGTGATGCGCTCGGGGGTCGGGCGGCCGACGACTGGCGGGCACTCATAGCGCGGGCGGGCCGCATGTGGACGGCCATCCGTCGACCCCTCCTGGAGTCCCCGCTGACCGGCGCCCGGGACCTGATCCCCCTGGCCCGCGATCTCGACACGCTGCGCGTCGTCGCGCCGTGGCAGACCCTGCGCACCCTCGGCCGGCGGATGCTGTCCGACCCGCGCGCCCGTCAGCTCCTCGACCGCTACGCCACCCGAACCGGCTCGGATCCCCGCCGGGCACCGGCTGCGCTGTCCATCCTCCCGTACGTCGAGTCGACATTCGGCGTCTGGCACGTCTCCGGGGGACTGCGCGGCCTCGCCGATGCCCTGCGGAACAGGCTCAACGAGCGGGGCGTCCAGCTGTTCCTGGAGACGCGGGCAGTGCGGATAGCCCTCGACGGCGGCCGGGTCTCGGGGGTCGGGCTCGAGGACGGTGAAGTGCTGCCTGCCGACATCGTCGTGGCCAATGCCGATGCCAGCCAGGTCTACGGCGAGCTGCTCGGCCCCGCCGCGCCCACGCACCCGCGACGGCGCCTGGCCCGTTCCACCCTGTCGATGTCCGGATTCACGATCATGCTCGCCGTGTCCGGGCGCACGCCGGCAGTCTCGCACCACAACGTGTGGTTCCCGGCCGACCCCGACGCGGAGTGCGACGCCATCTTCAGCACGCCGTCGCCCGTTGACGACCCGACCATCCACGCCTGCGTGCCCGCCGATCCGGCCATGCGCCCCGACGGATGCCAGGCGTGGACCGTCCTGGTCGGCGCCCCACGACACAGCCCCGGCGGGCGGGAGCCGGGCACCATCGACTGGGACGCTCCCGGCCTGGCCGAGCAGTACGCCGACCACGTCCTGCGGAGACTGGCCGAGCGCGGCACGGACCTCACCGGCCGGATCCTGTGGCGCCGGCTGCGGACCCCGGCCGACCTTCAACGCGCCACGGGCGCCCCGGGAGGGTCCATCCACGGCACGGCCTCGCACGGCCTCCGGGCAGCCTTCCTGCGCCCGCACAACGCCACTGCGATTCCCGGGCTGTTCCTGGTGGGCGGGTCTGCCCATCCCGGCGGGGGCCTGCCACTCGTGGCGCTGTCGGCCGAGATAGTCGCCAACCTGGTGGGTCGCGGCTGAGGCCTGCCTCCACCCGACGCAGGCCCCGCGCGGTGCCCGTCCAGACCCGCCCCGGTCGGCGGCAGCACCCTTCCGGCCTGCTCCGACCTAGTCCCTGAGCGGCTGGGTCCATCCAGCCAGCCGACCGCCCTGCGAAACCTCATGCAGCGCCCGCTCGGTCTTGGCCCGAGCCCCTTCAGTGACCACGACCAGCAGGCGGTCGCCCACCCGCAACCGCGTGTGCCGATCTGGCACGAGGCTCTGTCCCTGCCGGACCACCAACGACACGACGGCCCCACTCGGAAGCGGCATCTCCCCCACGTAGGTGCCCGCGAGCAGGGATCCATCTGGGACGTCGAAGTTCAAGAGGGCAGCGTTCATGCTGTCCAGCGGCGCGGCCTCCACGGTGAGCTCACCGACCTCACTCGAGCCGACCAGCCCGAGCCTGCGGGCGAAGACCGGCATCGTCGGCGCCTGGACCAGCGTGAGCAGGATCACCAGCACAAGCGTGACGTCGAAGATCAACTCACCCTGGTCACCCATGTGCGCCAGCGGGATCGTCGCGAAGATGATCGGGACCGCACCCCGCAGTCCGCCCCAGGCGGCGAACGCCGTCCAACGCCACAGGATCGGCGAGGTCCGGGTCGCCAAGGAGAGGCGATTGGGCCGAGCTAACGGCCACAGGGCCAGAAGGACGCTGACGGGCCGGCCCAGCACCAGCAGGAGGGCGCCCGCCAGAAGCGCGACCCCCATCACCCCGCCCAGCCGGCTGGGCACCGCGAGCAGTCCGAGCATGATGAACAGGCCGATCTGCACGGCCCACGCCAGCCCCTCCACGAACCCGAGCACGGACCGACGGTGCGGAAGCCTCGAAGCAGCCAGGATCAGAGCCGACACGTAGACAGCTGCGAACCCGGAGGTGTGGAGCACCGTGGCCAAGCCGTAGGACAGCAGCAGGAGGGCGATCACGGCCACCGGGTAGAGGCCGGCAGCGGGCAGCGCGAGCCGGGGAAGCAGCCACTTGGCCCACATGCCCACGGCTGCGCCGATCAACGATCCGATCACCAGCTCCGCCGCCACGATCACCGGGACCATCCACGGCGACATGTCGCTTCCCTCGGTGGTCGCCAGCAGCACGACCAGCACGACAACGGGTGCATCGTTCAGGCCCGACTCGGCTTCGAGGAGGGTCTGCAGCCGGGCGGGCAGGCGCATGCCCCGCGCCACCGTGAAGACAGCGGCGGCATCAGTCGGCGCGAGGACGGCGCCGATCAGGACGGCGGTGCGCAGGTCCACGCCAGCCAACCAGGCCAAGGGCCACGCGACCAGCAGGATGGACGCGGCCACGCCCACAGTCGCCAGCAGCACTGCTGGCAGCATGACGGGGCGGACCGTGTCTGGCCGCGTCGTGAGCCCGCCCTCCGCGAGGATGATCACCAGCCCGGCGTAGCCCAGGTTCGTGGCCAACTGAGCATCGTTGAACAGGATGCCGATCCCGTCCTCGCCGAGCAGCAGCCCCAGCCCGAGGTAGAAGAGCAGGCCGGGCATGCCGATCCGCGCCGCCACGCGTACCCCGCCGACGGCAGCCAGGATCGTCACCGCGACGATCAGCATCACCTCGGCAACCTCGCCGGTGCTCATGGCTGGCCGCCGACAGGCGGGCGGGCGCAGCCGGAGGATGTGTCGGACCAGCGCTGCACGTCAGTGGCCCGGTCCATCTTCAGCGCAGCGACCAGCCGACCGTCAGGGTCACCGAGACCGACCCCTCACCGGCGTCCAGCGACATCCGGGCGGGGCCGGCGCCACTGGCCATCGCCATGCGCACGGGCCCGGGGGCAAGGTCCCTGCCGACGACCTCCTCGATGCCCAGGACCTCCCCGAGCTCGCGACCGGCCAGGCCAGACAGCTGGGTGGCCCGGGCCAGGGCATCGGCCCACGCCGCGTCGCGGGCGCGGGCCACCAGCGCCGAGGGGTCGGCGTGCCGGAACGACACCTCATGCACGCGGGCAGCCTCCCCGCCGGCCGTGACCAGGGCGCTGAGCAGCTCCCCGGCCGCAGCGATGTCGCTCGTGCTCGAAGTGAGCCGGACCGCTGCCTGGAAGCCCACGACCGTCGGGTACTCGTCGTAGACCGGGTTCAGGCTGACCCCGGACGTCGTCAGCGACTCAGGGGCGATCCCCGCAGCCAGGAACACGGCGCGCATCTGCTCCAGCGCCGCCGCCGAACCGTCCAACGCAGCCGCTGCCGTGGGGCGTCGGACCTCGGAGCCGACCGTGATCACGCACTCATCCCGGGGCCCGACGGCCGTCCCGGAACCGGTCACCCGAATGCCTCTGTCCATCTGGCCTCACCTCCTGGCAGTGCGGCGGTCCGCTGGCCGGACAGCCGGTTGAAGATCTCCTTGGTAGCCGTTGATCGGTTCAGAGTGTAGAAGTGCAGCCCCGGGGCACCCCCGGCCAGCAGACGGCTGCCAAGCTCAGTGGCCACCTCGATCCCGAGGTCGACGACCGCCACCGGATCCTCGGCGAGGGCATGGAAGCGCTCGGCCAGCTCAGCGGGGAAGGCCGCCCCGGACAGCACCGAGAATCGCTGGATCTGGCGAACGTTGGTCACGGGCATGATCCCGGGCAGGATCGGCATGGTGACCCCGTGGGCGGCAGCGCGCTCCACGAGGGAGAAGTAGTCCTCGGCCCGGAAGAAGAACTGGCTGATCGCGAAGGACGCCCCAGCCTGCTGCTTGGCCGCGAGCACCCTGGAGTCGGTCTCGAGGTCCGGTGACTCGGGGTGCCCCTCGGGGAAGGCGGCGACCCCGACAGTGAAGTCACCGGCGCGCTTGGCCAGCCGCACGAGCTCGACTGCGTGGTTCAGCCCGCCCGGGACGGGCGCCCAGGGGCTGCCCGGCCCGCCCGGCGGGTCCCCGCGCAGGGCGAGCAGGTTGGATATGCCGACCCGCCGGTAGCTGTCCAGCACATCGAGGAGCTCGGTGACGCTAGCGCCCACGCACGTCAGGTGGGCAACGGCGTC
The DNA here is from genome assembly GCA_049688595.1 of Candidatus Nanopelagicales bacterium. Lineage (GTDB taxonomy): Bacteria > Actinomycetota > Actinomycetes > S36-B12 > CAIYMF01 > Prado023. The sequence continues at coordinate 12,618 of JBAVLA010000141.1, forward strand.
CATCCCGGTCTCGGCCAGGATCCGGGCGGTGATCCGAACCGTGCGGTCGCGGGTGGACCCCCCGGCACCGTAGGTCACCGACACGAACGTGGGCGCCAGCGGCGCCAGATCCGAGATGGCCGACCACAGCTGCCGCTCGCCCTCGTCAGTCTTCGGCGGGAAGAACTCGAAGGAGAACACGGGTTCGCCCGACATCAGGCTGCGAGTCAGCTGCACCGACATCAGATCCTCCGCTCGGTCGCTGCGACGGCCAGCTCGTTCAGGGCCGCGCGGGCCTCGGCCGGGATCGGGGCTGATCCGATCGCGGCGACTGCTTCAGCAGTGCGCTGGCTGATCACCGACTCGACCTCGTCGAGGGCCCCGCAGGAGACGATGATGCCGCGGAGCTCGTCCATGCCCTCGGCGGTCAGACCCGGGTTCCCCAGCCCCTCGCTGAGGCGGGCAGCCTGCTCCGGGGTGGCGTTGCCCATGGCGGTGGCGACGAGGAGGGTGCGCTTGCCCTCGCGCAGGTCGTCACCCGTGGGCTTGCCCGCCTCAGCGGGATCCCCGAAGACCCCGAGGACGTCATCCCGGAGTTGGAACGCCTCGCCCAGCGGAAGCCCATATCCAGACAGCGTCGCCAGCAGGTCACCGCCTGCGCCAGCCAGGACCGCACCGAGGTGAAGCGGACGCTCGATCGTGTACTTCGCCGTCTTGTACCGGGCCACGAGAAGTGCCCGCTCCCGCGACCCGCCGCCGCGGTTCTGCTCGAGCAGGTCGAGGTACTGCCCGGCCATCAGCTCGGTTCGCATGCGGTCGAAGACCACCTTGGCCCGGGCCAGTGGTTCCGGGCCGAACCCGCAGCGGTAGAGCATCTCGTCGGACAGGGTCAGGCACAGGTCACCCACGAGGATCGCCGCGCCCTCGCCGAACCGATGCCCGTCGCCCAACCAACCCGCCTCCCGATGCTTCATCGCGAACCAGCGGTGGGCGGAGGGCTGCCCACGGCGCACGTCGGAATCGTCCATGACGTCGTCGTGGATCAACGCTGAGGCCTGCAGCAGCTCCAGCGACGCGGCCGCACGCAGTCCGCTCGAAACGTCTTCGCCGCCCGCTGCGAGGTATCCCCAGATGCAGAAGGCAGGGCGCAGCCGCTTTCCCCCCGCCACCATCTGCCTGATCCAATCGCCGATGGGCACGAGGTCGGGGCTGATCGCGGCCAGGATAGTGCCCTGCTCGGCGAGGAAGTCGTCCAGTGAGGCCTGGACCGAGGCACGGATCTCATCGGGCGTCAGGCGTGGGGTCGGGGTCACGGGCCCAGCCTAGAGCCTGCCCGATGGATCGATACCGGGCTGCGGACCCGGCTGGCACGCCCCGGGGATCCCCCTCGACACTGCCCAAGTGTGCCTGCCGGGACCGATCAAACCACCCACGCAGTCGGTCCGGAGCGGACGCCGAGCGAGCCGCTGCGGGGCTGACAGGTCCGGCCCGACCCGCAGTCGATACCCTGCCGCCATGCCCCTGCTCGCACGCGACCCGGCATCCCGGTTCGCCCGGGCGACCGCGGCCGGATACGCGCTCCCCGGACTGCTCGGCAGCGCGCTGATGGCGCTCGGGGCCCTTGGCGTCGGCTGGCTCCCGGCGAGCTCCACCCTGATCGACGCTGCGCTGGTCGACGCGCTGCGGTCCACCGCTGCGGGCGCGGTGCTCTCCAGGGTGGCCGTGTTCGCGGGCATCGCACTGCTCCTGCAGGCTTGGCTGGTCCTCGGCCACGACGTGCTGGACAATCTCGAGCGCAGCGAGCGCCGCCTCAACGGCATCCTTGCCGTCTGGATCGCCCCCCTGATCCTCATGCCCCCCCTGTTCAGCCGGGATGCCTTCTCCTACTTCGCCCAGGGGCAGCTTGTGCTGGCGGGCCTGAACCCGTACCGGACCGGGGTGTCCGCTCTGCCCGGGTGGTTCCTGGCCGGGGCGGACCCGTTGTGGGCCGAGTCCCCGACCCCCTACGGTCCGGCCTTCCTCCTCCTGGAACAGGGCGTCGCCGCCCTCGCCGGTACGCACGCCTACGCCGGGGCAATCCTCTTCCGCCTCATCGCCCTGGTCGGCGTCGCGCTCCTGGCCGTCTACGTCCCACGGCTGGCGTGGGCCCATGGGATCGATCCGGCCAAGGCGCTGTGGCTGGCCGTGCTGAACCCGCTCGTCCTGATGCACTTCGTCGCCGGCGCCCACAACGACGCCCTCATGGTCGGGCTCATGGTGGCCGGCCTGGCGCTTGGCGTCGAGCGCAGCCCCGTGCTGGGCATCGCGCTGATCGCGCTGGCTGGGGCGGTCAAGCCGATCGCCCTGGTCATCCTGCCGTTCGCCGGACTGCTCTGGGCGGGAGTCCGAGCCACGTGGCCCAGGCGCATCCTCGCCTGGGTGAAATCCTCCGCCGTCGTCCTGATCGTCTTCGCGCTGCTGTCGGCAACTGTCGGCGTCGGCTTGGGCTGGGTGGCCTCCTTGAGCACGCCCGGATCGGTCCGCACGTGGCTGTCCCCGCCGACGGCCATCGGGATGCTCTCCGGTGGGCTCCTGGAGCTCCTCGGGCTCGCCGACTCCAGCGACGGCGCCGTGTCATTCGTCCGGGCTGTGGCCATGCTGGCCGGCGCGGCCTGCGGGCTGTACCTCGTGCTGCGTCCCGAGGGCCGCTCACCGGTCCGTGGTGCGGCCCTGGGACTGCTTGCCATCGTGACGCTCGGTCCGGTGATCCAGCCCTGGTACCTGCTGTGGGTTCTCCCGCTACTGGCCGCGACCGGCCTGACGGGGATGCAGCTTCGGGCGGCGATGCTGGTTACGTCGGTCCTGGTGCTGCACGCGATGGTCGAGTCCAACGCGACTGCGGACACGCTTGTCGACGTCCGCGACGGGATAGCCGCGGCCTTCGCGGTGCTGATTGTCTCGGTGGTGCTGCTGTCCTCGCCGGGAGAACGCAGGCTGATCATGGGCGACCCAGTCGACCGCGGCATGCGCCCAACCTCCCACGCTGCCAGGGTGCGCGCGGGCGCGCTCGTGGTTCATCGCGCCGAGTCGTCGACCTCGTAGTCCTCCTCGTCGACGAACAGGTCGGGCACGACCGCGCGTGGGTGGCCCAGCGTCAGATCCGGACCGTCCCCCACGAGGACGACCCGAGCGGCCAGATCCTCCTTCTCCCACTCCGCCAGCACGTCGCGGAACACGTCGATCGCCACGGCGAACTGCTCCGGCTCGCGCTCAGCCATGTCTCCCCAGCCCGACCAGAGGATGAGCAGACCGTCGGCGTCGTCGAGATCCTCGACCTCGTCGAACTCCTGGCTCTCGAGGCACTCCTCGAAGCCGTCCCAGTTGTGGCCGAAGTAGTCGGGGAAGCCGAACGCCGCCGCGCACACCTCGAAGAACTCGGCCCGTCCGCCTCCCTCTGGGACGTCGATGAGCACGGTGGCCCAGTCCAGGAGTGCGGCGAGCTCGGCCGCAGCGTCCATGTCGGGCGCGTCACGCCACAGAGCGATCCGGTTGCTCATCGCGATACCACCTCTCGGAAGCTGCTGTAGTGGTCGGAGGTGTAGAAGCGCGAACCGTCGTCACCGGCCACGATCCGGCGGGCGCCGCGGTCGTCCTCCCCCGGCGTGATGACGGTGTACTCGGCGTAGAAGCCCTGTGGCTGCCTGGGGAGCATCCCCTCCCGATTGCCGAACGTGGACCCGTCCTGCTCGTAGGGGAACGGCCCCCCGTCTGCGATCAGTTCGAGGGTGTCGACGGCCTCGGGCGGCAGCTCAGCGACCGGGACCGTCGGCAGGGCGCTCGTCGGCTCAGCTGGCGCGAGGTCGGCGTACCGCGTGCTGGCCCCGGGGTCCAGCGCAGAGGAGCCCGTCGCGCTCAAGCCCGGCGACACGGACTGTCCCTCGACCGCGGCTCCGCACGCGGTCAGCCCGAGCCACACGACGACCAGCAGCGCGGCGATGCTGCGGGGCCCAGTCACAGGGGGCAGCATGGCACACAGGCCCCTCCGCGGACGCATCGAGGCGACCGCCCGGACGCCCGGCACCAGCAGCGAATCATCCCCACCCCAGCTCGTCCAGCCGATCGTCGTCGATGCCGAAGTGATGGGCGATCTCGTGGACGACGGTGATCGCCACCTCCGCCACGACCTCCTCCCGGGACCGGCATGCCCGCAGGATCGGGAGGCGGAAGAGCGTTATCCGATCAGGGAGGACGCCGCTGTACCAGGAGCCGCGCTCCGTCAGGGGGGTGCCCTCGTAGAGCCCGAGGAGGCTGCGCGATCCCGGCGGCGCATCATCGGCGACGAGCACGACGACGTTGGCCATCTTCGCCGCCAGCTCCGGGGGGATCGCATCGAGGGCATCAGCGACAAGCCCCTCGAACTCCTCCGGCGCCACGTCCAGCACACGGCGATCCTCGCAGCACGCGCCTGGACGCACCACAGCGCCCGGCACGATCCCGTGTCCGGCTGGCCGCCGGGGGCGCTGCCCCGCCCGCGGGGAGGACTCGGCCCTGGCTCCCCAGACGCCAGGCCCGGAGGCCCGGGCTCCTCAGGGCCACCACCGGCGATGCCTGGTGACCAGCGGCACGAACACCACGTCGAGCAGGTGCTCCCGCCGCGTCCCCCGCTCGGTCCGCTCGATCAACTCGAGCCGCTGGCCGCCGAACAAGCCGGACTCCCCGACGGGGATGACCAGCCGGCCCCCCCGACGATCGGCACTGGGAGCACGCAGCTGCTCGACGAGGGCCGCCGGGACCGACTCCGCCGCCGCGCCCACGACTATCGCGTCGTACGGTGCCCCGTCCGGCCATCCGGTGGCTCCGTCACCGCACACGACTGGGACGTCCAGGCCGACCGAGACCAACGTGACACGTGCCCTCTGCGCCAGCTCCTCGATCCGTTCGATGCCGATCACGCGCGCGCCGCATGCGGCCAGCACCGCAGCCTGGTAGCCGCTGCCCGTGCCGACGTCGAGGGCCACGTCGCCGGGGCCCACCGCCGCCGCCTGGGTCATGAGGCCCACGACGAAGGGCTGGGAGATCGTCTGGCCCCAACCGATCGGGATCGGATGGTCCTCCCATGCCTCGGAGCGCAGATCAGTAGGGACGAACGCGTCGCGCGGAACCGTCGACATCGCGTCGACGATCCGATCGCTGATCCCCTCGCGGCGAAGGCGCGCCATCAGGGCAGCCGCATCCATGCCCCCATGGTGGCCCGGAGGCTGCCGCAAGTCGCGTCCGCCGACAGCTGATCGCAGTCCCGCCGGTTCGGCGGTCGCGCCGGACGGTCGGTCTCCGAAATGGGACCGGGCCCGGTGCTCGGCGACACGCCGAGCCCGCGGGGGACACCACAACAGGCAGCAACTTGGCCTGAGGTCCGCTCCGGGCCTCTTAGACTGAGTACGTGAATGCTCGGGTGCCACCGGTGGCTCCTCAGGCCGACCCCCTGCTGGGGCGGGTGCTTGACCACCGCTACAGCATCGAGGCGTTCGTGGCCCGCGGAGGCATGGCCACCGTCTACCGGGGCGTCGACCGGCGCCTGGATCGCACTGTCGCGATCAAGGTGATGCACCCCTCGTTCGCGATGGACCCCGGCTTCGTCGAGCGGTTCGAGCGCGAGGCGCGCGCGGCGGCTCGCCTGACTTGCCCCTTCGTCGTCGCCGTGCACGACCAGGGCAACGACTCCGGCGTCACCTATCTGGTGATGGAGTACGTTCCCGGGCACACGGTTCGCGACGTCCTGCGATCGCACGGTGCCCTGTCGCCAGCGCAGGCGCTCGCGATCGTGGATCCGGTCCTCGAGGCCCTGGCCGCCGCGCACCGGGCCGGGTACATCCACCGCGACATCAAGCCGGAGAACGTCCTCATCTCCGACGACGGCCGGGTCAAGGTGACCGACTTCGGCCTGGCCCGGGCCATCGAGGGTGGCGACACCGGCAAGACGCACGGCCTGCTGCTGGGGACCGTGGCCTACTTGTCCCCTGAGCAGGTCGAGCACGACCGCACGGACGCCCGCTCCGACGTGTACGGCACCGGGATCCTGCTGTTCGAGATGCTCACCGGCCAGGTCCCCTTCTCGGCGCCCGCCCCCATGCAGGTCGCCTACCGGCACGTGCACGAGGACGTGCCCGCGCCGTCGGCGATCCGGCCGGACGTGCCGGCCGAGTTGGACGCCCTGGTCCACCGGGCGACCCGCCGGCAGCCGGACGCCCGCTTCCAGAATGCCGACGAGTTCCTCACGTCAGTGCGGGCAGTCCGCGCCCAGCTCCCACCGGTCCAGCCCTGGTCGCCGTCACCCACCGACACGCTCGTGGTCGGCGAGGCTGGGGCTCGGGGTCAAGCGGCCAGCCCGGGGGGCGCCGCGCAGGGAACTGCGCCAGCACCGGTCTCGGGAGCCGTGGCATCGGCCGCTGCTGGCGCGAGTGCCGGTCCTGCTGCGGGTGCCACTCCGGCTGGCTCGGTGACCAGCGCGGCCGGCTCGGGAGCCGGGGCCGCTGCCGGATCCGTGCCTCCTGCGGCCGGTGCGTCATCGGACGACTCGGACGCCACGGTCGAGACCCCCGCGGTGCCCCCGGTCGCCGCCGGGCATCCGGTCGTCGTCGGACGCTCCGAGATCACCGAGGTCCGCCACGGCACCGCCCCGGAAGCGCCGGCCCGGGTTCGTCGCGGCCGGAAGACCATGTGGCTGGGCGTGATCGCCCTCGTCTGTACGCTTGGCCTGCTCGCCTTCCTGTTCGGCCCGCTGCAGCGCGTGTCCGTCCCCAACGTGCTGGGCAGGTCGCCCACCGAGGCCGCCGCGCTGCTGGCCACGGCGAACCTCAAGCTCGATGCCCAGGAGACCGGGTACAGCGAGGAGGTCCCCAAGGGCCTGATCGCCTCCACCCGCCCAGCCCCTGACGCATCTGCGCGAACCGGCAGCACCGTCGAGGCGGTCGTGAGCAAGGGCCCCGAACGCTATGACGTGCCGGACCTAAAGGGCCTGACCGTCGGGGAGGCCGACGTTGCGCTGGGCGCGACGAAACTCGACCTCGGGAGCCAGACAAGTGCCTTCCACGACACGGTCAAGACCGGCCTGATCATATCGAGCACCCCGCCGGCCAAGACCTCGGTCAAGCCAGGCACCCTCGTCGCCGTCGAGGTGTCCAAGGGCCCTGCCCCAGTGGAGCTGCCCGAGCTGGAGGGGACCAACGGCAAGAAGGCCGTGGCGAAGCTCAAGGACCTCGGCCTCAAGGTCGACCGATCGGACAAGACGAGTGAGTCCGTCGCGAAGGGCTTGGTCATCGAGATGGACCCGGCCGGGGGCACGACGGTCCACCGCGGCGACACGGTAGAGCTCGTGGTCTCGAAGGGCCCGCCGATGGTGACCGTTCCCAACGTCGTCGGCATGAGCGAGAGCGCGGCCAGGAGAGCCCTTGAGAGCGCCGGATTCCGCGTGGCGGTGAACAAGCCGTTCGGATTCTCGATCTTCGGGGTGCGCACGCAGTCGCCCAAGGGTGGCACGTCGGCTCCGAAGGGCTCCACAGTGCGCATCAATGTCGTCTAGCCCCGTCAGGGCAGGCAACCATCACACGCTCGCCACGGTCGCGCTGCTGGCCACGACTACGGTCTGGGGGGCCACCTTCGTGCTGGTTCAGGACTCCGTCGAGCGAATGCCTGTGCTGCCCTTCCTGTTCTGGCGGTTCACGATCGCGTTCTGCGCACTGGCCGCGCTGCGCCCGCGCTCCCTCAGGCGCCTGACCGGGGAGAAGTGGGGGCACGGCCTCCTTCTCGGGCTGCTGCTGGGCTCCGCGTACGTGCTTCAGACCTTCGGCCTGCTGCACACCTCGGCCACCGCATCCGGCTTCGTCACCGGGATGTTCGTGGTGTTCACGCCCATCATCGGCTGGGCCTTCGTCCGCCAGCCGACCGGCCCGGCCGTTTGGATGGGCGTTGGCCTGGCCACCGTGGGCCTGGCCCTCATCACCCGGGTTCGACACTTGCTAGGTAGGTGGGATCGCGGGTTTGCCGATGGGG
>JBAVLA010000142.1:0-7561 GCA_049688595.1 Candidatus Nanopelagicales bacterium
TGCCGGCAGCATCACCTACAACCAGCCACCCCCCGCCTAGCCGATCACGACCGCGATGCGCCATGGGGATTCACGTCGAAGTCCACATGACCAGCGGCATGATATTCGAGATGCAGTTCCACGCTCCGGTCACAGACGATCAAGAATCGGCAGCACATGATCTGCCGCCATAGCCGACTGCTGCCGACTGGGCGGTGGACCGGATGACGCCCTGGCTCCGGCGACCGGGGAAGACGCAACCTACTCCAGCGCGGGTTCTTCGGCCTGCCATTCGTCGATACCCGCTCCTCCGAGCAACCCGCCCGGATGGAGCCTTGACCGGCCTGGAACTGGTGACCGCGCCGGGACGTGGGCCGCAGCCGAGCTGTGACGACGGTCCGGTGGCGGACTCGTTCGGGTCATGCACGCACGCCGAACCAGCTGCGATCCGATGGATCTGCTCGCCCGTCGGGGGCACTGCCTGGTTCAACCACGGGAGGTTGGGGAATCTCAGGAGCATGTGGACTGCGATTGCGGTGGCGCTGCTGGCCCCCGTCGTATGGGCGCTCCTGGGGACTCCGCCGATCCCGTGGCTGGACCCGTGGGTCGGCGGGCACGCGCCCGCCTGGCTTGCGACGCCGGTGCCGGTGTCCACGACCCCCTTCTTCGCGACGGTCCTGGTTGGCGTGCTGCTCGGCGTGGGCCGCGCAGGCGCCGTCACGACGCACCTGTCGACGCTGGTCCACGAGTTCGGCCACGGGCTGACCGCTGCACTGCTCGGGGGCCGGATCGATCGGATCACGCTTGACCGGGACGGGTCGGGCCGGGCCCACTTCGCGTTCCCCGGGCGCCATCCGGTGCGCCGCTTCTCGGTGTCCTTCGCCGGGTACGTCTCGCCCGGGGTGTTCGGGGTCGCGTCCGCACAGGTCGCGCTGGCCGGCTACGCAGCGGCGTGGCTTGCGTACATCGTCGTACTGCTCGCGGTCATGCTCGTGCTGGCGGTCCGGTCCTGGTGGGGGGCACTGCTGGCCGTGCTCCTGGGGGCGGGCGGGTGGGGACTTCTGGCCCTCATCGCCGGTGGGGAGTCCGACGTCCCAGCCAGCCTCCTGGTCGCTCTCGTGGCCGGGGTCCTGCTCGGCGGCGGGGTCCGCGACGCAGTTGGCCAGTGGCGGCAGTCGCGCGGCGCGGTCAGCACCGACGCGGCCAGCATGGCCGCTCAGACCGGACTTCCGACGCGCCTCTTCGCGGGGCTGCACGTGGCATTCGCGGTCGCGCTCGCCGGGACCGGGCTCATGGGGCCGTTCCTCGGCTGAAGGGCGGGCTGGAACAATGCCTGTCAGCAACCGAGTGACCGGCAGCGGAACGAGCGCCTCGAAGCGCTACGGCGCCGGAGGGGCCCGCGGGCGACATCCGCAAGCAGTTCAGGCGGCTCGACGTTCAGGGATGCGCACTCGGATCAGGCGTCCGGGCACTGGATCGCCACACCGGCGGCGACCGCCTCGGGGACCCCGTCCCGGACCGAGCTCCGCACGTCCTGCTCAGTGAGGTAGCGCCGCACGATGCGGTCACGCCGCGAGGCCGGAGCGCCTTCGTACATGGCGGTGCATGCCTTGGTAAGCGACGTCCGCACCAAGTAGTCCGAAACCCCGGAGCGGCGCCATCCGGCTGCCTTGCGGGCGGCAGCGGCCGCCTGATCCTGGACCTCAGCGGGGGCGACCGTCGCGCCCGTGCGCCACTTCGCCGTCTCCGCAGCCGTGCTGCGCGGGGCCGTCTCCGCAACCGTGCTGCCCGGGCCGATGGCCAGCGCGACCAGGCCAACCCAGACGGCCGTCACGGCGAGGAAGCCCCAGGCGATGGCCTCCATCCGGGGCCGGCGCCCTTCCTCGACAGGTCGCATCGGTGTCATCTCAGCGGCCTCCCCCCGTTGTACTGACGCGGCCGAGTTGGTTTCGGCCCTTCAAGGGTAACCCAATCGAACCGGCCCTAAACGCACGCGAGGGCGGCGGTTCCTTCGCGCCTCGGCCGCCTCGGTCACGTCCGCCGATGCGGTCGCGCTGGGACCGGTGGCCCATGTCGTGAGCGACATGGGGGCTCCCGGCGGGGGCCGGGCGCGTTCGGTCCGCGTCGGCACCAAGCGATTGCCGGATAGCCTTGGTCCAGATCATCCACTCCCGGCGGGCAGGCTGGCCCGTCGATGCGCGTACGAGTGGATCTGGGGACGATGGGGTTATCCGATGGCTGATCCAACCGAGCGATTCGCACGCTACCTCGCCGATGAGCGGGCCGCGGCTCGGACCTACCGGGCCCTCGCGGAGTTGACCCACGGCTCGCGGCGTGATGCCCTGCTCGAACTGGCCGCCATCGAGGACCGGCACGCGCTGCACTGGTCCGCGCTCCTCGAGCAGCATGGCGCTGCGGTTCCGCCTGACGACGGTGCCCTGACCGACGCGGACGGCTCCCTGCTGGCCCGAGCCCGACGGCTCGGCCTCGATGCTGTCCTGCCCGAGCTGGAGCAGGGGGAGCGCGCCGCGCAGGGTGTCTACGACGAGGAGGAGTTCGCCGCTCCGGGCATGTCTGACGACGAGCGCGTCCATGAGCGAGTGCTCAGCCAGATGCGCTCCACGGGCTTCGGCGGATCAGGCGGAAAGCCCCCGACCCGCGCCCTGGATGGTGACCAGATCCGCGAGCTGTTCGCCAGGAACGAGCCCTGGCATCGGGCCGACAAGTCCGGGACGCTGCGTGCAGCCATCTTCGGGGCGAGCGACGGGCTGGTCTCCAACGCCGCGCTGATCATGGGCTTCGCCGGATCGGGCGTGGCGAATTCGACGGTGGCGTTCGCGGGCCTGGCGGGCCTGCTCGCGGGAGCCTTCTCGATGGCCGCGGGGGAGTTCGTCTCGGTCGCCGGCCAGCGCGACGTGTTCGCCCGCGAGATCGCGCTGGAGGCCGCCGAGCTCGCCGACCACCCCGAGGATGAGGCGAAGGAGCTGGCGCTGCTCTACCAGGCGAAGGGCATGAGCCCGGAGCTGGCCGAAGCCGTGGCAGCCAAGATCATCGCCGATCCGAAAGTCGCCCTGGACACCCTCGTGCGGGAGGAGCTCGGCTTGGACCCGGGCGACTTGGGCTCCCCGGTCCGGGTGGCCTTGTCCAGCTTCGCCTCCTTCGCGGTCGGCGCCGCGCTGCCGCTGCTGCCGTTCGCGCTCCTCGCGGGGCAGGGCGCGCTCATCGTGGCCATCCTGCTCACGGGTGTGGCGCTGCTCGGCGTCGGCGGGCTCGTTGGGCGGCTGTCGGGAGCCGGCGTCGTGCGATCCGCCCTGCGCCAGTTCGGCGTCGGGGCTGCGGCGGCCGCGGTGACGTACGTTATAGGCAGTGCCGTCGGAGGGTCGGTCGGGGTCGGCTGACCAGGCTGGCTGCGTGGCGTTCGCGCGTCGGCGGATCTGCTCTTAGCATGCCAGCCATGCCTCTCAGGACGGCTCGCGGCGGGTCACGGCGGTGGGCACCGTGATGGCCGACCGGGACCGCGACCCCGCCGGCCGGGCTCGTCAGGGTCGGCCCCGGGACGCGCTCGGTCGGCCGCTGCCATATGGCTCGGCGGGCGTCGAGCCCGTCGGGGAGGAGCCCTTGCCGCCGGGGCAGACGCTGGAACTCGCGCGGCGCCTCGTGCGGGAGGGCCGGCCCTTCTCCGCGCACGAGGTGCTGGAGGCTCGCTGGAAGGCCTGCCCGGTGGAGGAGCGCGACCTGTGGCAGGGGCTCGCGCAGGTGTGCGTGGGACTGACGCACGCGGCTCGGGGAAACCGCGTAGGGGCGGTTCGACTCCTGGAGCGCGGCGCAGCCCGGCTTGGGGGGTACGACGCCAACGGTGGGCCGGCCTACGGGCTGGACCTGGCCGCCGTCACCACCTGCGTTCGCCTCCGTGCGGCTCAGATCGCCGAGGAGCCTGCGTACGGGATGGGTCCTGCCCCCACGCGTGTGCCTGAAGGCTAGACCGCGGGCACCGAGAGCAGGGCGTCGATCTGGTTGACGGCGGCGGAGGTCATGCCCTCCTCCATCCCCATGGCCAGAACCTGGGCGAATCCCTGTGGGTCGGCGTAGCTGCCGACGACGGGCATCAGAGTGCCGCCGGACTGGTCAGCAACCAGGGTCAGCGTCATGTTGGAGGTCGGCAGGCCGGGAGTGGCCTGGTCCGGGCTGTCGCCGAAGCCATCCTCGACGCGCAGGCGGTGGGGTGGATCAACCTCGAGCACGCGCCACCACCCGTGGTGGATGTCTCCCTCCGGGCCGGTCATGAAGTACGTGATGCGACCGCCCGGGGTGAGGTCGTGCTCAACGACAGTCGCGGGGTAGGTGGGCGGTCCCCACCAGCGCTCGAGCTGGCGTGGGTCGGACCAGACCTGCCACACACGCTCCACGGGGGCTGCGAAAGTCGCGGTCAGGGTCAGGCTTGCGGCTGGGGCGTCGGTGATGACGCTGGTCACGGGCATGGCGGAGCTCCTTGGGTGGGTTCGGTGAGGATTCGGTCGATGCGATGGATGCGGGTCCGCCAGAGCTCCTCCAGTCCGTCGAGGGCCTGGCGCGCCTCGTGGATGGCCTCGATCCGGGCGCCTACCAGCTGCTCGCGTCCGTGCCGCCGTTTGGCGACGAGGCCGGCGCGCTCCAGCGTGGACACGTGCTTCTGGATCGCGGCGAAGCTGACGGGGTAGGTGCGGGCCAACTGCGACACGGACTGCTCCCCGGTGAGGGTTCGTCGCACGATGTCCCGGCGGGTCGGGTCCGCCAGTGCGTGGAGCAGGACGTCGGTCCGTCGGTCGTTCGAAGCATCTACAACCATCAGGTTGTACACTAACCGGCCGGATTAGGAAAGGCAACCCTTGGATCGGCGCGAAGTGGGGTCCCCGGCCCGGCTCCTCCCGGTCAGGCTCTCACAGTCGGCCGAGGAGCTCGGCCTTCTTGGCCTCGAACTCCTCCGGGGTGAGGATCCCCGCATCCCGCAGCTCCCCGAGCTTGCGGATCTGCTCGATGACCGCGTCGCCGTCCGGCTGCACCGGCGCCGCGGGTGCAGCCGGCGCGGGAGCCGCGTGCGACGAACCGTGCAGGATCTGATCCATGATCAGCCCACGCAGCGTCTCGGCATCGGCGGCGTCGACTGACAGCACGATGGTGTTGCCGGACGCGTAGATGGTGACGTCGTGGTACCAGGCGCCCCGCCTGACCTGCACCGACGAGACCGACTTCGTCGGGATCACCTCGAGGTCCTCGGGCCCACCAGCCAGCATTCCGGTCAGGGACATGCGGCTGGTCGGCTTGGTCCGCTCGATGCGGTCGGGGTACAGCGTCACGACCGAGTTCCGGCCCGACTCGTGGCTGACGCCGCGCCACACGGCGCCCTCGGGAAGGGGCCCCGACTTGTCCAGCGTGGCTTGGTCGCGCTGCTTGGCCATGGCCGTGGCCTGCCCCGCGGCCTGCTGCGCGGACGTGGCCGCCTGGCTGGCGGCGGACTTGGCCTTGCCCATCCAATCCTCGTCCTGAGCTCGCGTCTTCAGGGAGCGGAACATCCCGCCGATCTTCTGGCTGGCCGTCGGTGGTGTGCCGGCACTGGGCTCTGGCAGCCAGAAGTCCCAGCCGTCCGGGGCGGCTGGCCATGTCGGGTCCGGCCGCCAGTCACGGTCAGGGGTGAATCCGTCCGGAACCTGCCATCCGGGCGGGGGATTGAACCGGTGAGCCATCACTCCACCTCCGATGCGGGGGACAGATGCCCTCTGAGTGCCTGTCCGGCGAGCGTACGGCACGTCCGAGCTTCGTCGCGCATGGCTCGCACCGGACTGCGGGCATGGAGAGTCACCCCGGCGTCACCCGGCCGGGGAGCGCGGGCGCCCCCGGGTACGTTCGGCCTTCACCTCCGATCGCCATCGAGCATGAGCTGCAGGATCGACAGGTCGAGCCAACGGCCGAACTTCGTGCCGACCTGCTTCACCACCCCGGCCGGCTCGAAGCCGAGCTTGAGGTGCAGCGCGATGGAAGAAGCGTTCCCCGACTCGATGCAGGCGACCCTCACGTGCTTGCCCTGCGCGCGGCCTCGTCGGATCAGCTCGAGCATCAGGTTCTGCCCGATTCCGGTGCGTTGGGCGTCGGCAAGCACGTACACGGAGTCCTCGATGGTGAAGCGGTAGCCGTCCCACTGCCGCCAATCGCCGAAGGTGGCGTAGCCCACGACCTGTTCGCCGTCGACGGCCACGAGCACGGGGTGGCCTGCTGACTGCCGCTGGTGGATCCACGCGGCGCGGCTCGCAGCATCGACGAGGGAATCGTTCCAGATGGCGGTCGTGTTGAGCACCGCCTCGTTGTAGATCGCGGCGATGCCTGCGGCGTCTTCCGGTGCGGCGTCTCGGATCTGCATGCTGGCCTCCTGCCCTTGCCCGTGGTGCCGCCGATGGTCACGCTGCCCCTGGACCTCCGGCCGGGACGACCCGTCACCGAGCCGCAACCGGCCGGTTCCGCCGGCTGATCGCGTCGATGATGACGGCGACGAGCAGCACGAGGGCCGTGACCATGAACTGCACGGCGGCGCTGAAGCCGAGTAGGCCCATGCCGTTGTAGATCGCTGCGATGACCACGCCGCCGAGCACCCCGTGCACGGCCCGGCCCCGCCCGCCGAACAGGCTGGTCCCGCCGATGACCGCTGCCGCCACGGAGTACAGCACGAGCGTGCCGCCGTCGACTGCCGTGGAGATCGAACGCAGCCGGGAGGCGTACACGACGCCCGCGATGCCCGCCGTGAACGAGCACAGCACGAACGCCGCAGTCCGGATGCGAGCGAGGCTCACGCCGGCGCGCCGGGCGGCCTCGGCATTACCCCCGATCGCGTAGATGTAGCGGCCGAACCGGGTCCGCCCGAGCACGAACGTCCAGGCGACCAGCACCCCCAGCACGACCAGGACGACCCAAGGCACGCCAGCGACCTCCTTGACCCGGCCGCGGTCGGCGTTGCAGATCAGCACGAGGATCACGCCGCCGGCCAGCGCGCCGGCAGCCTTCATGATCGTCAGCGATCGCGGTGGCGAGGTCAGGCCGGAGCCGCGACGCCGCTCGTCCCGGCGCCACGTGCTGATGGCGAAGACGCCGACGAGGACGAGCATCACGATCCACCCGGCCGTACGGCTGAGGTTCGCGCTCACGATGTTGTTGATGGTCCGGTCCTGGATCAGGATCGACCCGCCGTCCCCGAGCATGCGCAGCATGACGCCCTGCCAGAACAGCAGGCCGGCCAGCGTCACCACGAACGACGGAAGGCCCAGGCGGGTGATCAGGCTGCCCTGCAGCAGCCCGACGAGGGCCGCGGCCACCAGCGCAGCGCCGATCGCTGCCCACCACGGCCAGTGGGCGCCGGACGGCTTGGCCAGCGTGGCCAGGATCACCGCCGAGAGGCCCGCGACGAACCCGGCGGACAGGTCGATCTCGCCGAGCAGCAGGGCGTAGATCTCGCCCATCGCCAGGAGGCTGAACACCGCCGCTTGGACCAGGAGGTTGACGAGGTTGCCAACGGTCAGGAAGTTGTCGTTCTGCGACTGGAACATGATCGACACGAGGA
>JBAVLA010000143.1:0-7319 GCA_049688595.1 Candidatus Nanopelagicales bacterium
TTCTGGGCCGTGTCATCAACCTCACCCGCGGAGGCAGTGCCCCAACCCAGCCGGCCGAGGCGGGCCTCACCGGCCGCGACACCGCGGGGCATGCGGACCTGCAGGGAACACGCGAACGACGCGCCCGGCGGCAGCGTGATCTTCGCGACCGTCACCCACTGCCCCCCGGGCACGCTGATGGTCTTGCCGACCGGGGTCTTGACCATCTTCCGTGCGCCGACCTTCCAAGCCATGAGCCTGACCTCCTCCATCGGATGCTGCTTGGGTCGTGGATGCGGATCCCCCCGCCGGTTGGCCAGCCCGTTCAAGCCACGGTCGTAGGCCGCGACCTGCCCGGCGGCCGACTTCGACAGGCCAGGTTCGTCGCGGACGATCACGTGAATGTGGGGGTCGCCCGTCCAGCCGTACTTCGCGGCCCGGATCCAGGCGCAGCCGTTGCGGCGGCACAGCTGGTCAACCAGCTGGAGCTGCTGCTTCTCGGTCAGGCCGCGGATGCTCAGATCGGCCGCCCCACCCCCGTCATGTGTCCCTGCAGAGGCCCCCACGCTGGCATTGAACGAGCCCTGCATGACCCGGGCCGCACCCTCAGGCAGGTCGGCGGCTCGGCGGGCGTCGTCGAGGAGGGCCCACACGCGCCGGGTGAGCGTGTGGCCTGCGATGGTGACCCGATCAGCCATCGCGATCAGGCCGCCTTCTTGATGATGTACACGAGGGCGTAGTAGGGGGGCCGATTCTCGTGGGAGGCCGTGGCCGCGGCCGCTGTCGCGGCGTTGACGGTGACCACATGTCCGTGGCTCGACCCGGCGCCGGACGTGAAACTGGCGACATCGACCGTATGACTGTGCGTGTCGGTGTTCGTGCCGGAGTCCGTCAGCGTGCGTGCCGCGCCACCAGGGTCGGGTGTGGTGTCCACGTACGGACCGTCCCCTGAAGTTGACACGCCGTCCCGCACGGACAGGGTATGGGAATGGCTGTCGCTCGACGTCGTGGTGCTGGGCGGGTTGACGGCATGGGTGTGGGCCGCCTCCGCTGCGGCGCTGGCGGTGTGGGCGTGCGCGGGGAGCCCCGACTGGGCGGCCGTGAGCGTCACGGCCGCGGCGCCGCCGGTGTCGCCTCGTGCGTAGGTGTTGCCGGCGCCGACGACGAACCGGTCCCGCAGGTCCGGGGCGTTGGGCGAGCCGAGGACGGCCTCCAGCGCCGGCGACCCGTGAAGGGAGCCGTCGCAAATCCACCAGTTCGTCGGGGCCCCAACACCGCCGTAGGCGATGATCGCCCCGATGGGGACCGCGGAGGCCGCGACTGTGGCGATGTCGGCGTCGAGGCCGGTCAGGGCCGTGTCGGCTGATGTGGCCAGGTCTTCGAGGGCGGCGGGGACGTCGGCGTCCTCACCCATCTGGGAGGCGTCGGGGTAGATGAGTCCGTGGCTAGTGGTGGCCATGGTTCATACCCCCTGTGCTCGGATGGCCTGTACGGCAGCCAGAATTTGTAGGTCGGTGATCACGGCCGGGTTCTGCCCCAATTCGGCGACTCCGGTGGCCAGGGCGTAGGCCCACGCGGCTCCCCAGCCAAGCGAGGCGGCCCACTGCCAGCGGTGGGCAAACACCCAGTTCTCAGGGTCAGGAATGCCCTCCTGGGCGGCGCAGGCAATCACCCGGGCCACCATGGCGTTGTCCATCGCCAATCGGGAGATCTCCCAATATGGATCGCTCATGCGACCAGCACCCTCCTAAGAGTCCACTTGCCCGATGACGTGGTGAGGCTCGATCCACTCGTCTGCAGGCACTGCGCCTGCAGGGTCGTGCCGGCGGCCAGATACTGGCTGGTCAGAGTGAGGACCTGGAACGGGCCGGTGTTCGTCCCCACCGCCGACTGGTTCACGCGGTGGGCGACGCTGCCGTTCAGGAGCAGCTCCAGACGCCGCTCGCCAGCGCTGTTGGTCGACCAGTTCAGTTCAAGGCAGCAGTCGTAGTAACCGGCCGGGACAGTGATGATCCCGCCCGAATATGCGAGCAGCGAGTTGCCTCCATCGCCGGCCGCCGCGCTCCAGCCTCCTGTGAAGGGCGTCGCGCTGCTGTTGGCAATCGAGTCGCTGCCCCGGGAGAAGACCCGCACCGCACCTGCAACCGGGGACAGGTCGGCGCCCAGCGGCATCTGGACCACGCCGTCGGCACGGTTGATCACGATGCAATCCGCTGCCACTCCGGCGTCGGTGTACTTGCGGATATGGAGCAGGCTGCCGCTGTCCGACCCGGTCTCTGCTGTCCCGTCTGCGTAGACAATCCAGCGAGGGGCTCCGTCCTGCTGGAACCAGATCCCCCGCGTGTTCGGCGTCAACGACGGGATATCTAGACGTACTTCGGGGGAACTGGACAGCAGTTTGAGGTCACCAGTCATCGTGTCCCCGGCGATGGCTACGCAGGTGGCGATGGCTGCGGCCAGCTCGGCGTCGGTGGCCAGGGTGGCGGCGGGGTCGACGATGGGCATGCCGATGAGGCTGCCCCGGCCGGCGAGGATGAGGCAGGGCTGCCCGACGGTGGGCGGCCCACCGGCCCACACCGGCACGGTGATCGTGGTCGAATCGGCCAAGGTCACGGTCGTGGTGCTGGCCACCGTCCCTCGGAGGGTCGACACGCTGGGTTGGGCCGTGAGGGCGCTGATCGCGTCAGCGAGGCTGGTCATGTGCCGGCCCCCTGCAGGGTGAGGCGCATCTCCCCGCCTGCCAGGTTGAGCACCAGCTTGCGGACCATCATCAGCTCGGGGTCGCTGTCGGGCCACGCGACGGTGACCGTGTCGCCGGGTTCCAGCGCCGGGTTGGGCAGGCAGCCCAACTCGACGGTGCGGGACCGTCCGAGCAGGTTGGCCAGACGTGTCGCAGCGGCGGCCGACGCCTGCCCGGCGGTCGTTAGCAGAGGCGACGAGTAGAAGAACGGCCGGTGTCCCATCGGCCCGCCCCAGCGCAGCGGATCGGCCGGGTCGCTGATCGTGGCCAGCGCCCACACCGCCGGGTCGTCTGGGTTGGCTGCGACGACCCCGTTGTGGACATCGTCGCGGGACAGGGCCGGCAGAGCCCCGGGCAGCAGGACACCGGTGTCGCCCGCGTCGACGGTCCACACCCCTGTCACGCCGATGGCGGGCGGGGCAGCGACCCGGAACCCCGAACCATAGGGGCGGATGACGGCGTCGACGCGAGCTGCGAGGTCGCGGGCGGCGTCCCACCGCTCGGCCTCCCACAGCAGCCCAGCGGGGATGGAGGCATCGTCCCCGACATGGGTGACCGTGGCACCGGGCACGGCCGCCTGGAGCAGGGCCGTGATGGCTGCGCGGACGTTGCCGGTGGGCTGGTAGGGCACCGTGAACCGGTCGTCCTGCACCTGCCGGATCAGCGATCGGGCCGTGAGTCGCACGTCGGACGCGGCACCGGCCCACGTCGGCACGGACGTGAGCAGCAGTTCGGGGCCGACCGTGATCCACTCGACCGTTGGGCCGACGAGGATGCCGACCTGGATGCTGAGCCGGTGGCCGTAGGGCAGCAGCGGTGAGGTGGCCAGATCGGTGGCCAGCCAGTCGGGGTCGGCCAGATCCAGCTCGGCGGTGGCGTAGGACTCGTCGTCGAGGTCGAGGGTGAGCGTCCCGCCGGTGATGGGCAGATCATCGGTAACGGTGGCCCCGTCGTAGGCCAGCGCGACGCGCAGGCTGTGGCCGTGGCTGCCGCGGACGGCGTCGAGGAACCCGCTGGTGACGGTGATCACGGCGAAGGCACCCCATCGGTGTACAGGACGCCGAGCCACGTGTAGGGCTCGACGTCGGCCCACGTGCCCAGGGCCAGCACATCAGTCCAAGAGCGTTTGGCGACTGCGAGGGTGCCGGGCGGCGGGTCGACCTCGGCCCATTCGACGGCCCACCGGCGGATGGGGGTGTCGGCGAGGTTCCCGGGCCTGGTCTCGGACACGCCCAGCGGCACGAGGTACAGGGGGCCGAGCCGCCAGTCGGCGGGGCCGGTGAGGAGGAGGACCCCACCGTCGGCGATCAGGCCGAGCATGCCGGCCCGGCCCGGGTCGTCCCACGTGACCAGGACGCTGGCCCCGGACTGGCCCTCGCGGATGTCGGTGATGGCGACGGGATTGCGCCGGCCGACGGGGCGCAACAGGACGGTGCGGGTGGTGCGGCTGGATTCGGCATGCTCGGTGATCCACACGGGGATGCTCAGCTCGGGTCGCAGGACCGACCGGAGCCATGCCCGCGTCTCGGTGATCGTCGCGGTGGCGGTCGCCGTCTCGGCCCCGGCGGTGGCCGTGTACGAGAGCGGCGTGTTGTAGAGGACC
Source organism: Candidatus Nanopelagicales bacterium (assembly GCA_049688595.1). Taxonomy (GTDB): domain Bacteria; phylum Actinomycetota; class Actinomycetes; order S36-B12; family CAIYMF01; genus Prado023. Next base: position 4,323 of record JBAVLA010000143.1, read on the forward strand.
TCGTAGTCGGACACGATCACAGCCCCGCCGATGACGGTGTCGGCGTCGCGGACGATGCCGGTCGTTCCGCCCATGGTGCGGCGGATCGTGATCGGGGTGTCGGGCAGGGTGGTTTCGGCTCGGAGGATGACCCGCTGGCCCGAGGCGGTGGCCGTGAGGGTGGTGGTCACGCATACACCGCCCTTCGTCCGCCGATCAGGGCGCTGGCTGTGCGGCGGTCCTCGGACACGACCTCGGTGCGCACGATGTCGGTCAGCTCCCGGTCGCCGATCCACACCCGGACCGCGATGTCCTGACGGGCCGGGCTGATGCCGCCGCCGTCGAGGCCGAAGGAGGCGCGGACCATGCCACCCGGGACGGAGGTCAATGCCCGCAGCTCGGCATCGACATCAGCCTGCCCGGACCGGAGGCCGACGGCCATGCCCTCGCTGACGTTCTCGCCCAGGGCCGCCATGACCCTGCTCGGAGAGCTGATGCCGAACAGGCTCTTCACGGAGCCGACGATCTTGTCGTAGATGTGGGTGCGGCACCATTCCTGTATCCCGTTGAGAATGGATTGGGCGCCGTTCAGCAGGCCGTTGATCATGTCCGAGCCAGCGCTCTTCAGCCAGGTGGCAGCCCCGGACACCTTGTCGACGACCTTCTGTTTCAGGCCCCCGACAGCGGTCACGACCTCGGTGATCTTATCGGACACGGCGGTGACGATGGCGTCCCACACGGCCGTCGCCTTGGTCTTGATGTCATTCCAAACCTCAGTGGCCTTGGTCTTGATCTCGGTGACCTTGGTCTTCACCGCGTCGACGATGCCGCTGATCTTGTCCTTGATCCATGTCCACACCGCGCCGGCCGCGTCCTTGATGCCGTTCCAGACGGCCAGCACGACAGCGAGGTAGGCGCGGATGACCGTGATGTAGAGGGCGATGGCGGTGCGGATGACGTTGGTGATCCATGCCCATGCGGCCTTCACGCCGGCGACGAGGGTGTTCCACAGGCCGATCCAGAAGTTGCGGAATGCCTCGCACTTGACCCACAGGGCCACGAAGATGCCGATGACGGCGAGGACGGCGGCGATGACCCATGCGATCGGACCGAGTCCGATGAGCCACGCGGCGGCCATGACGAGGGCGGAGGCCATGGCCGCGACACCGGAGGCGACCCAGCCGGCGGCGATGATCGCGAAGTTCACGACGTACATGGCGACCGCGCCGAGCATCTGCACCTTCTGCAGCAGCCACGCGGCCACGACCCGGGCCGCGCCAGCCGCGGCCTGCAGCCCGAGGCGGATGTAGCCCAGGCCGACGGCGGTCATCATGACGAGGGTGATTGCCGCGTTCGTCGCGGCGGCCGCGGACTGGGCGATCCATGAGGCGATCGACTTGGCCAGGTTCTGCACGGTGAGGATGCCCCACCCGATCATCGCGGGCATGAGGACGGCGGTGATCACTCCGGCGACGACGGTGATCGGGGTGCGCCACCGGCCGATGAACGCGGGGACGGATTGCAGGGTCGGGATGAAGCTGTTGTTCGTCCAGTCGAGCACGCTGGTGCCGGCCGTCAGCAGTGGGGTGAACAGGCCGCCCAGGGTCTGCAGCGCCGTGTCCTTCAGGGTGCTCCACTGTCCGGAGAAGGTCTGGCTCATCTTCTCCATGCCACCGGAGAACTGATCCAGGGCAGGAACCCCTCCGGTCGCGATCGTCCCGAACAGCGCGTCGACCTCGTCCCGGCCCAGCTTCCCCTTCTGCCCGAGGTCCATCACCTGATCGACGGACAGGCCCATGGTCTGCGCGAGGATGTCCCAGGCCGGGATGCCTGCCTCGGTGAGCTGCATCATCTCCTCAGCGGAGATCTTGCCCTTCTGGCTCATCTGCATGAGCGCGGTCGTGGCGCGGTCCACGCCAGCGGCCCCGGTGCCCATGAGAGCCGTGACGTCGCCGAGGGTGGTCATGATCGGGATGACCTTGTCGGCCTCGATGCCGACGGCGAGGAATCGGCCGGCGGCGTCCTGCAGGCCTGGTAGGTCGAACGGGGTCCTGGCCGCGAACGCGGACAGGTCGGCCAGGTATGCCTTGGCCTTCTCCGCAGAGCCGAGGAGTTGGGTGAACTTGACGCCGGCGAGCTCTTGGCCCATGGCGGTCGACCAGCCCGCCCCGATCGTCGCGCCGATCGTCGCGCCGATGGCCAGCCCGCCGACGGCGGTCACCAGGGACCGGCCGAATGACGTGCCGGCCGTGGTCCCCGACTTGGACACCTGGGCGCCGACCTGCTTGTTCAGCTCGCTGCCGAGGTTCTTCACCGAGGGCAGGATCGTGACGTACGCGGTGCCCGCTTCGAGACTCACGGCGCCACCACCTGCACCGGCACCTTGCCAGCCAGGGCCCGGGCGGCGGCCCGCCGGTCAGGCTTCGGCGTGGGGGCCTCAACACGCTGGGCCTCGCCCGGGCGGGGCAGCCGCGGGTATGGTTTCGGCTTCTTCGGGGCGGTGGCGCCCTTCTTGCGGTGGGAGGACTGGTACATCCAGCGGAGGGCGGCCAGCTCGTCGGCGACAAGGGCGACCGTGTCGGCGGTGTGGGCGGTGAGGTAGTCGGTCACGCTCCACCCGGCCCGCACATCCTGCGCGCGGGCCAGGCGGGAGCCGGCCGGGAGCTGGTCGAGGAGGACGAGGAGCCGGCGCCATGACAGCCGACCGGTGAACAGGTCCATGAGTGCCACGCCATACACCTCCTGCAGGTCGGCCTCGATCTCAGCTGTGTGATCCTCGATCACGGCCCAGAGAGCGAGGATCGCTTGGGAGGGGGGATGGTTGAACTCCCCGGGAGCGCCCTGATCAAACGCTCCAGGTCATCCATCTGGAAGCCTGCGTCGATCAGCGCATCGGCGGTCTCTTCTCCAACGATCGTGGCCAGCGCAAGGTCAAGTTCACCGAGCCGTTGATGCTTGAAGAACTTGAACTTCCAGCACTGCATGGGTGCCACTCGCATCTCAACGCCGAGGAAGACC